>NZ_CP102333.1 GCF_024600715.1 Streptomyces changanensis | reverse complement strand
CGGTGAGCCGGGCGCGGTCGTAGGAGCCGAGCTTGATGAGCACGGCGGAGGCGAGGCTGTACACGGCGGACAGCCGGGCCTGGTCGAGACTGCGGCGGGAGACGGCGCCCTGATGCGCGCCGGCGATGAGGCCGGGCAGGGCGGCCAGGAGCCGTGCGTGCGCGCCCCGGTCGTACAGTGCGCGGGCGCCCGTCAGACGGCCGTCCAGCGGCCCGGCACCGGACGGGGCGGGGGTGTTGGCCAGAGCATCGTCCAGGCACATCAGCAGGGCGGCGGGGCCTGCGGCCGCCGTGGCGGTGAGCAGCGTACGACGGCGCATGGGGTCCTCCTCGGCGTCACGCTGACTAGGACCTGTCCGGCGATCACGCGTCTGATCCCAGCACCGGTCCGATCCGGGAGGTCGGGAAACGGGACGCGCCCCGACCGTCCGGATAAACGGATGGTCGGGGGCGAGCGTGACGCGGCAGGATGCTCCGCATGACCTTGCCGACCCCCGAGCTGCGCACCGCCCGCCTGCGACTGCGGCCGTTCACCGACGCCGATGCGGCGCCGCTCTACGCGCTGCACAGCAGCGCCCACGTGCTGCGCTACTGGGACTCCCCGCCGTGGACCGAACCGGCCCGCGCCCAGCGTTTCATCGCGACCTGCCGGACGATCGAGGAGGAGGGCACGGGAGCGCGGGTGGCCGTCGACCGCCTCTCCGACGGCGCTTTCATCGGCTGGTGCGGCCTGACGAACTGGAACCCGGACTTCCGCAGCGCGTCCCTGGGCTACGTCTTCGACGCCGCCGCCTGGGGCCACGGCTACGCCACGGAGACCGCGCACGCCGTCCTGCGGTGGGCGTTCGACACCCTGGACCTGAACCGCGTCCAGGCCGAGGCCGACACCCGCAACGTGGCGTCCGCCCGGGTCCTGGAGAAGCTCGGCTTCGTCCGCGAAGGCACCCTCCGCGAGGACTGCGTCGTCAACGGCGACGTCTCCGACTCCTGGGTCTTCGGCCTCCTCCGCCGCGAGTGGCACCCGACGGCCACGCCGACGGCCAAGCCCCTAGGGGGCGTCTTGTCGATCATGTTTTGAGCCGGATGAGGGTGCTGGCGGGGGTGATGGCGGCGAGGTAGCGATCCGGGCGCTTGGGGTAGCGGGTGGTGATGCCGCGTCATTGCTTGAGCCGGTGGAAGCAGCGTTCGACGACGTTGCGCCGCCGGTAGGCGGCCCTGTCGAACCCGCAGGGTCGTTCACGGCGCCGTTCGCGTCCGGCGAGCTGGTCGACGCGCTCGGGGATCGTGGCCCTGATGCGGCTTTCTACATTTCTTCGTTACGGCCGCGGTTATCTCCATGGCCGGCGGTCTGGCCACGGCGGTGGAGGAGGCCGGGCAAGGACATCAGCACCTTGCCCGCGGTGCGGTGATCGCCCTGGCCGGCGGGCTGGCTCTCTATCACGCGGCTCACGCGTGCATCGCGCTGCGCTTCGGCCGCTCCCCGCTGAAGGTGGCGGTATGGGCTGCGCCGGGCATCGGCATCCCGATCGTGGTCGTCGCGGGGTCCGGGAAGCTCACACCTTGGCAGGTCGTGCTGATCCTGGCAACAGAGGTGGTGGTGCACCTGTTGTACGCGCGGAGTGCCGTGCGGCGCTGGGCCAGTGGCAACAGCGGTACAGCACCGGGCGCGGCCGGCTACTGACGGGCGCAAACAGAAGTTGAGCCAGAACCCGTTCTCGTACAGAGCCAGTCCGGGTGCTGCTGGATGGCACGGGTGATCTTTCCTTGCCCACAGTTCGGTGTCCATGAACGGCTTGCGCTTGTGCGCGCCCGCCGCCGCAGGCTGCCCCCCCGGTGTTCAGGGTGACACTCTTTGCCAGTGAGGCGTAAACACGCCCAACTCGCCTCCCTTATCGTTCTCGATATTATCGATTTTCGATAAGAATCCGTGATGGAAATGGGGGAGCGGCGATGAGCGCGTGGAACGATCGGGGGCAGGAGGAGACCAGCTCGAAAGAGATGGCCAGCGCCAAGGGGGACCTGAGGCGGCCTGGCCGTGCTGGTAGTGATTGTGGGGCTGGCAGGGGCGGGGTGGAACGCGATCGAGGTGTAGGGCGAGCTTGACCGCGCGGCGTCCCCCGCAGACGCCGACCGCCCGCCTGACATCCTTGTGACCCGCATCCAGCTGCGCTGACCGGTGCAGTGGTAGCCGGTTCATTCCTCAGTGTCTCGGGTGATGAGGTGACGGAAGGCGCAGGTCGTCGATGACGATCCAAAATGCGACTTTACGGCCAAAGATCAATGGTTCCGTCGATTTACAGACATTGGATCAATGCGCAGAGTGTGCAGTGCGTCGCGCTTCCCTATGTTGAGGGTTGTCGGGCGGAGAACCTCTCCACCTGCACAAACCAAAGGACGTACACCATGCGCGTCATGCGCACCGCGGCCACTGCCCGGACCTTCCTGATCGCGGCGATCGCCGTGGCCGGCCTCACCGTCACTCCCGCCCTCGCCTCCGCCCAGCCCGGCACGGGCAGCGCCCGGACTCTTCTCGCCGTCGGGGCCCCGGGCAGCAACGGCGCCAACGGGGTGGGGATTCTCGGCGGTATCGGTGGCCTCGGTGGCACGGGTGGCGCCGCGGGTGCCCATGGCAACGGAGGCACCGGAGGCGCTGGCGGCAACGCCACCGGCATCGCAAGCGTCGGCGGGTCCGGGGGTACCGGCGGCGCCGGCGGCGCCAACGGCAACGGCGGCAGCGGCGGCTACGGCGGAGCGGCCAAGCTCGGCGGCACCGGTGGCAAGGGCGGCGTGGGCGGCGTCGGCGATGCCGGCGCGGGTATCGCCGGTGGCAAGGGCGGCAATGGCGGCGCTTCCATCGTCGGTGGTGGCCACACGGGCGGCAAGGGCGGCGCCGGCGGCGCGGCCAGCCCCGTATGCCCCGGCAAGCCCGGAGGCAACGGCACCGCCGCCACGATGTTCGCGGACGGCACCACCGGTGCCACCGGCGCTGCCGGCAAGACCACGCTTCCCTGCTGAACAGCTCCGCGGAGCGGGTCGCCGCGCCAGCACAGAAGCACCGGCCCGGGACAGCACACCGCCATGACTACCCCAAACGGACGGGCAGTCGATGGAGTGCGGGACCCGGTGGCAAGCGCCCGGCTGAGATTTCTTCTCAGCCGGGCGCGCTCCGTCGTACGCGGTCTGCCCGCACACCGGCCCGTGCGGCCACATCCGCCGCCTCCATGGGGCGGTCGACCTCTCGAAGCCCGTGTTGCACGGGCCGCCAGGCCGCTGGCCGAGGCCAACCACGCTGTGGTGACGATGTCGTGCAGCGTCTACCGAGTGCACCGACACGATGATCTACACCCGGTGCACGATGCCCCGTCCGGGGCCGACCGCCGGCCCCGGGCACCCGCACCTCGGGCACGACATCGGATGCGGAACATCCAGTGCACGCGGCGAAGAAGGCGGAGCTGCGCAAGCAGCGGGAGCGACTCCAGGCCGCCGGACGACGCCGCCTCGCCGCCGGGCAGTCGCGCCGGCCTCGGCCCCGGCAGAACCGGATCGGTAACGCGGCCGCGCGCCGCGACGCGCGTGCTCTGTCCCGGGTGCGGCACTCAGGCGCCTGGTTGTGGTGACGGTGCCGGACATCGTCCACCGAGTGGAGCCCACCCGGGTGGGTCCGACCAGAGTGGACGCCACCGAGCGGACTCCACTGAGCCTCCGGAATAGTTCCGGCTTCAATACTTCCGGCTGTCCGCGACGCACGATCTCCTTTTCGTGCCACGCGCCAGTATTGTGAAATGATATATAGAGACTGAATGAGCGAATCCTGTCGCTACGGTTACCGTAAACTGGTCGTTTTGATTTGGCGGCTGCTATAAAAGAAATCACCAGGCGGGAGTAATCCGCCTGAAGCGCACGATGAAAGGAAATCGAATGTCTGCCGTAAACTTTGAGGAGCTCAACAACCTCGCGGGCGAGCTGCTGCCCGAGCGGGCCGTGCTCTCCGCCTTTGGCGGTGGCGGTTACGGCGGCGGCGACGGCGGCGCCACTGTCGTGTCGACCTGCACGACCCAGAGCACCTCTCCGGCGCTTGTCCTGGGCCTGCCGGTCGGGACGCAGCAGATCACCCAGATCTGCACCCCGTCGACGGTGACCCACTGAGGTAACACCCTGGTGACAGACGTTCACCATCGGTCGGGGAAGGGCTGACAATATCGTCGGCGCTTCCCCGACTTTCCTATGGAGCCCAGTGACGTGTGCTTCTGCCGAGCCTTGCACATCGTTCCGAGGGTGCGACCACTGCTGTTGCTACGGGTCTCCGTCCTGGAAGATCAGGAGGCCAGTCACGTCTTGCGTGGCGGCTGAGGTGAGGGCTCCGCTCCTGGATTCCGAAGGGGTGTGACCACGTGAGCCTGCCACGTTGCCCGCTCGGCGGGAAGGTACCGTTCCCAAGTGAGGATGTAGCTCGCAAGTGGCTGGCGAGACAGCCCTTACTCGAAAATAGGCCCCCAGCTGATCGCATCTACCTATGCCCCCACTGCCGATACTGGCACGTCACGGGATCGCACCGTTGGACGAGTCAGGCCATTCTGGAGCGACGTAATTACGGGAGGCGAGCGGTCAATCCCAAGCGAAAGCAACAACGGTCCGGCTGAGCATGCGACAGCCGTTCCCCACTCGCCCGGGCGCGTCCGGGAGACGACCCGGAGGCTGGGCACCGCCAGGAAAGCTTCGCCGGACAACGGCCACCGGCCCCTCACTCAGGGGTGATCGTCTCCCACGAGACCAGTGCTCCGGACAACGGTGGGGCGCGCCGGAGGCGGTAGATCAACCCATGGGCCCGCAGATCTCGGTTGGCTTCGCGGACCCCTCCACCGCCGGCCCGCTGCTGCCCCGGCCCGACCTTCCGTGTTCTTCCTGCGCAGTGGGGACGGGCCTTCCCACCAGGCCGGGTAGTTAACGTTCTAACGTTCTCGGCGCTCCCGCAAGAGAGGTGATCGCGAGACTGTGGCGGTGTAAGTGGCTGGTCCGCTCTTGCGGAGCAGGCCGGCCTAGGCTCATCGGGCGGGTTGTCCGTGTGTGGTGCCGAGGGGTGATCTCGCCGAGATGGTAGGCGATCTCCCGGGTGTGCCAGTGACGGCCGGGTTGTTCGATGAGCAGGGCCAGGACCCGTTCGCGGCGTCGTTCCGGCGGGTTGGTGTGTCGGTCGTCCCGGGACGCCGTGGGCAGAGGGGCTTCCCAAACCGGGGGTTCGAGGACGGTGATGTCGAGGTCGGTGAGGGTGCGGCTGGCATCGGGCCGCCCGTCGTCGAGTTGCTCGTTGTACCGCGAGATCGGCGATTTGACCTTGCGAGTGCTGACCCGTGTCCGCCGGGGCGAGAGCAGGCCGGCGCAGGACCCGGCGCCCGATGACGCAGACCGGGACGGCATCGTCGGTGATGACGCCGGCGACCTGAATGACCTGGTCGCGGGCGGTCTGGAGGGCGATGGTGACCCCCGCAGCGGTCGGGGCCGGTGCCGGGGAGCGATTCGGCGGCGTCGAGCATGAGGGTCCGCAGCAGATGGTAGAGCGTCAGCAGCGACCACATCTCCTGCTCGATGTCGGCGGGGTCGCCGGACCGCAGAACCCGCGGCCGCCCATCATGGTGTGTCGGAGCGCGTAGTGCTGACTTGCCCATTCGGCCTATAGTCCACGGATGAATGATGCGAATAGTCGCGGAGCTGAATGAGTGGATTTGGCTGCCATGTTGGTTGCAGGGCTTGACGGTTGGTACAACTAGAAATGGTCAAGGGGGGTGGCCAGCCAGCAGCGCACGATGAAAGGAAAACGAATGACTGCCGTTAACTTTGAGGAGCTCAACAAGCTCGCCGGCGAGCTCCTGCCCGAGCGGGCCGTGCTCTCCGCCTTCGGCGGAGGTTACGACGGCGGAGGTTACGACGGCGGCGGCCACGACGGCGGCGGCGGCAACGGCGGCGCCACTGTCGTGTCGACCTGTGCGACCCAGAGCACCTCTCCGGCGCTTGTCCTGGGCCTGCCGCTCGGCGCGCAGCAGATCACCCAGATCTGCACCCCGTCGACGGTGACCCACTGAGGTAACCCCCTGGTGACAGACGTTCACCATCGGTTGGGGAAGGGCCGACGATCCCGTCGGCGCTTCCCCGACTGTCGTGGGGGGCGTGGTGACGTGGGTTTCCGACACGCCGTGAACGGGCTTTGCGGCCCGGCCCGCTCAGGTATATGCCGCTTCTCGGGATCGGCCGGACCTTGTGTGTAACCAGGAGAACCCACACTCGTTCGTCCGAATGAAGGCTCTGTGCCCTCGCACCGGCCGCATCATTCCCCTCACCTCCTGGAGAGCGCCATGAGCCCGCGAGCGTTGTCACTTGTGACAGAAGATCCCCCTGCACCCGCCCTGGCGGTCCCCACTTTGACCGAAGGGACGGAGCTGGTCGGCGAGTTCGAAGGCTCCGGGTACCGCGTGCAGCCCCATCTGGTGCGCCGCTTCGACGGGCAGGTAGTGCGCCTGCCCGAATTGCTGTACCTGCTGGCCAAGCTCGTCCACATCCAGCAGCAGTCGGCTTCAGGCCCGCGGAACGCCCAGCAGTACCTCTCCCGCCTGTCGGAAGCGTTGAGCCACGAAACCGGCCGCGAATTCGAGCCGGACCATGTTGTCTTCCTCATCGACAACAAACTGGCGCCGCTGGGAGTCACCACCTACAGCGACGGCTCACCCCCGGAAATCCCGAAGGCCAACCCCTTTCTGTCGCTGCGGTTCCGGGTAGCCGTTTTCTCCGAGGCATCCTCCTGGAGCATCAGCGGCTTCTTCATGTGGCTCTACCGGCCCTTCGTGATGCTCCTGGCGGTCAGTGTTTTCGTATTCTGCGAGACTCTGCTGTTCAGCGGCACTCGCATGGCCGGCGCCGTGCAACAGGCTCTGGTCACCCCCACCAGCATCCTGCTGGTCGTCCTTCTGGCCCTGGTCTCCTCGGCCTTTCACGAGATCGGTCACGCCTCGGCGTGCCGCTACAGCGGGGCACGTCCCGGTGCCATGGGGTGTGGCATCTACTTGGTGTGGCCCGCTTTCTACACTGACGTCACCGACTCGTACCGGCTGGGGCGCACAGGCCGTCTCAGGGTCGACCTCGGAGGCGTCTACTTCAACGCGTTGTTCGTCATCGTTCTCGCCCTGACATACCTCGCGACCGGATGGCAAGTCCTGCTGGTGGCAATTTTGGCCATCAACCTGGAAATCGTGCAGCAGCTCATCCCGTCACTCCGGTTCGACGGGTACTACATCATTTCCGACCTGGTCGGCATCCCCGACCTGTTCAAGTACATCGGACCGATCCTGAAACGGGCCCTCCTGCGGCAGCCGGCCGACGAACTGCTCCAGGCTCTCAAGCGCTGGCCCCAAATCGTTGTCACCGCCTGGGTGCTGGTGGTCATCCCCGCCCTGGCAGTCCAACTGGGCATCCTGGTCGTCCGGCTGCCCGAACTCGTCGAGACGGGATGGAGCACGGCCGAGAGGCTGGTCGAAAGCGCCACTGCGTCTGGCAATCCAGTGGTGGGAGTCCTTTCCGCCGCCGTCCAAATCCTGTTGCTGCTTCTTCCGTTGGCCGGAGCAGTCCTTGTCCTGGTACAACTGGCTCAGGCGTTTGTCCGCTTCCTCCGCCGGCGTCTGGTCGCCGTCCGCGACCACAAGCAGGGCCGCCGCACGCCCTACCGTATGTGGGGCGGTGCAGCTCTGCTCATTTTCTCGCTCGCCGGTCTGGGAACCGACTCAGCACACCGACGGGCGCATGCCGCAAGTGCGCCGCAGCCTCGCACCACATCCGGATCCGGTTCGCCGTCTGCGACCCCCTCTGTCCCAGCGCTGGTGTCAGGCCGGCCTTCCATCGGCGCACCTGCTTCCCGGCCTCCTACGATGCCCCGGCTCTCCTGGGCACCCGGTTTCATCACGGTGAAAGGTGACGTTACGGCGCCGGGTGACGCCCGGACTCCAGAGAAGTAGAAACTTCTGGGCATGTCCGCGGACCTGAGCGGACATGCCCAGAAGGATGTTGGTCAAGGGGTGCCTCTTCACGGTGGCCACCGGTCCGTACACCATAGGGCGCGGACCGGTGAAGAACACCGAACCGGCCGCAGGCCGGAGGATCCGCTACGGGTCAGGGCCCCCGCCCCCACCCCGACTCACCCCAAGGTCAGGGCTGGTCGTACCAGGAAAACGCCGTGATGCGCCAGCCATCCGGGGTGCGGACGAACTGGATCGCCTTCGTTCCGCCGCCCTCGAACGGTTCGCCGTCCAGGATCCCGGCCTTCCGGTACTCACCGAACCGCGACGCGACATCCCCCGCGATCTCCGTCCGCTCGGAGGTCTCCCACTCGGAAAACTCGGCCAGCCGTCCATCCGTCAGCAACCGCTGCCGGGGCTCGATGAACTCGTCCACGGTGTAGACCGCGAAATGCGGGCCGGTCGCGACGATTACCCCGCCCGGGATGACCAGCCGACGAATGCGCCCGACGTCAGGCACCTTGCCGTCCCGGTTGTCGAAGGCGCCGAAGAACTCGGCGGTCACCCTGTCTATCTCGGTCTTGGACATGGCGCCGACCCTACCGGTGCCGGGTCGCCGGCGCCGGCGAGTTCGGCGACCTGCAAGATCCACGGCACGTCGACGTGCAGGATCATCAGGCGGCCTGCCCGCCCCACCTCGAGCCGTGCTCAGCCTCGTCGAAGAGCGCCTGTTGTTCGGAGAGGAAGCGCTGAGCGGCATCCATCGCCCTGGCGCGCAGCCCGCTGACGTCGTCCACGACCAGCTGGGCCAGGTAGTCACCCACCGACATCCCCGATCGGCGGCCCGCCTACGGGCCAACTCCGCGATCTCCGCATCCACCCTGGCACCGAGCTGTGCCTTCGCCATACCCTCTTGGCAACAACCGTTTCCACGTTGTGTGCGCCAAGCGCCGTGCTCCGCGGCACCTCGGCCGCGACCATCCCCGCGGGCGGAGAACGCGAAGGGCGCCGGGGCCGCGGAAGGATCGCCCCTGCGCAGGCGGGAGCACTCTCGACCGATCGTCCAGAGTCGGCGTGGAAGGGAACCCCCCCGCCCGCGCGGGGAGCATCCCCGCGCGGGGGGAGTAGCTGTTTGCCGTTCTGACACCACCACGCCTCGTGCACCTACTACGACCGGCGCCGGGCTCGCGGCGAGACCCACGCCTGGGCCCTTCTCCGCCTGGCCCGCCATCCCATCAGCGCCCTGTTTTCTACGGACCCCGCAACCCCCGGGTGGCAGCTGCATGAACCGGCCGGCAGGCAGGCCGACTCGGCTCAACGCTTTATGGCGTCTGTCCACGCCGAGACATCCGCGGCACCCCGGCGGACAGGTTCTTCCGGGTCCCAGGCGAGCTCCGCACAGACCGCTGCGATATCCGGCCCACTGTCCGGATCCACGAGCACGTCATGCACCCCGGTCTGTAGCCAGTCAGCCTGGTTGTCGTCGGCTTCGGCAACCGCAAGCGCGATGAGCCTTACGGCGGCCACTGTTCCCACTTTGGCCAGAGCCTCTGCCGTCTCTCGGGTCACCGCCGTGTCCTCGACGTCCAGCAGCAACCCCACCAGTGCCTCCGCAGCTTCGGGAACCTCAGCAAAGGAAGCAAGAGCGCGCCCGGCACAAGCACGTTGCGTCCACGAAGAAGACGTCGCCTCAGCCAAGGCCACCCCCAACCCACTCATCATCTCCGGCACAACCAGACAGTCTCATGCACGACAAAGAAAATCGAACCCCAGGCCGAAGCCGCCCGCACGCTTGACGAAGAACATAGAGGCCCCCTGCGGGCTGGGGGGCACAACGCCTGCCCAGCGCCGCCAGCGGTGGATCCATCCCCGCGGGCGCGGGGAGCACAGGCGCTGGCCTCCAGTTCCCACCTCCGCAGACACGGAAGCACATCGTCTGCGTAGCGGGTGCTTCTCTGCACTCCACTCACAAGGGTGACCACTCTGAGTGTGGGAGCCTGGTAAACCGGTTGCGGCCGGTGATCTTCCTCTGCAGATTGTGGCCCGTGGATCGCTTGGTGGAGATCGCGGACCGGCTGGCAGAGGCCAGCGGCGTCGTTGGTGTATGTCTGGGAGGTAGTCGGGCGAGAGGTACGCACAGCCCCGATTCCGACTACGACCTGGGCCTGTACTACCGGCCACCGTTGGACACCGCTGCTCTGCGTCTGCTGGCGGCCGAGCTGACCGGCGGGCCGGTGGAGGTCACCGAGCCGGGTGGCTGGGGACCATGGGTGGACGGTGGTGGCTGGCTGACCATCGACGGCCATCGCGTCGACTGGATCTACCGCGACCTGAACCGTGTGCACCGCGTCTGGCAACAGTGCCAGGCTGGACAGTTCGAGATCGGTGCCCAGCCCGGTCACCCTCTGGGGGTCTACTCCCACGCCTATGCAGGTGAGGTGGCCCTGGGACGTATCCTCGCCGACCCCAGGGGCGAGCTTCAGGCCCTGCAAGAGCAGACGCGTCTCTATCCGGAGCCTCTGCGGGAAGCGCTCATCGGCAACGCGCAATGGGAGGCACCGTTCATCCTGGCCGGCGCTCGTAAGGGAGCATCCCGCGGTGATGCCTTTTACGTCGCCGGTTGCCTTTTCCGCGCGGTCGGCCTTCTCGTGCATGCACTCCACGCCCATGCCAGGCGCTGGGTGCTCAACGAGAAGGGTGCCGTGCAGGCCACAGGAGGACTCCCCGCCGCCCCTGCGGATTTCACCGGACGGGCTCACGCGTTGTTCTCCTCGCTCGGTAATACTCCGGAGACGCTCGCTGCCGCACTTGATGACGCTGACCGGCTGGTCGCCGAGGTATGCGGGCTCATCGGGTGACCAGCACCTCGACTGCGGAAGGTCGCGATGAGGGCGAGGGCTGAATTCTGAGGTGCAGTACCGGCGGGTCGGGACCATCCCCGCGGGCGCGGGGAGCACGACGGCACGGCGGGCCCTCTCGGGGCGAACGAGAAGTACCCGGACCGCCGGGCGAAGATCCATGACGGGATCTGAGCCCTGGGCGGCCAAGGCCCCGACCGGCGCCGAGGCGGCGCGGGTGTCCGGGGAGTCCGCCAGCGGGCGGGGGAACGACTGCGCGGGTGGCGGCGCGTGGTGGCGTGTGGCGACGGCGGGCTGACCCTGGCCACAGCAACAAGGATGTGACGTGGCGATGGGACGGTCGGACGGCATGGCAGCGCGCGCAGGGGCGGCGGCGCGGCGACTGTAGACGGTTGGCCGGGTGGCCGGCGGCTGACGACGGCCTCAAGACGATGGCACGGCCGGGCGCAATGCGCGCAGGAGAATCAGGTTCCCCGGCCATTGGGCCGTCCCGCCGCCGCTCCCTGTCGTTCTGGCCGAGTTCCCGAACGCGACTGGGCGCGGCGCACCAGCTGTCTACATCGCCCGCCGCTTGGGGGTGCCGGTGTGCACCACTCTGGCCGGTACCACGGCCGCCGCACTGGCCGTTGTCACGGGCGCGCGAGCGGCCTGACGGAGATCGACGGCCTGACCGGCCCCGGCGGTGTAGGCGCTCGTACGGCGAGGCCCCGCCCGCAGGTCGTTCGTGCGGGCGGGGCCTCGGTACGTGTTGTTCGGGGGCTAGTGCCGCATCAGACGACCTTTGCCCCGTAGTGACGTGACGCGCCGTTCGGATGCTGGTTCGGACGGCGCAATGTCGCCAGGCTGTCCGGGTGGCAGAACGAGTACGTGTCCGCGAGATCGATGACGATGAGGGGCAGCGCCTGTTGCGGATCATCCGCAGAGGCACGGGGTCGGTGGTGACCTGGCGGCGCGGCCAGATGGTGCTGCTGTCCGCGCAGGGTATGCCCGTGGCGAAGATTGCCGAGGTGACGTTCACGAGCGCGGATCGGGTCCGGGACGTGATCCACAACTGCAACACCGACGGCTTCGACTCCCTGTATCCGAAGTACAAGGGCGGCCGGCCCAAGACCTTCACCCTGCCCGAGCGGCGCGAGATCAAGAAGATCGCGAAGTCCAAGCCGGCCGAGCACGACCTGCCATTTTCGACCTGGAGCCTGACCAAGCCGGCGGACTTCCTGGTCGCCGAGGGGGTGGTCGACGACATCAGCCACGAGGGCCTGCGCATCCTGCTCCGCGAGGAGGGCGTCTCCTTTCAACGCCTGAAGACCTGGAAGACCTCCAAGGACCCTGACTACGCGGCGAAGAAGGCCCGCGTCGAGCACCTCTACGCGATCGCCGACGCCGAGGTCATACCCGAGGAGGGCGAGCCCGAAGTCGTCTTCTGCGTGGACGAGTTCGGGCCGCTCAATCTGATGCCCCACCCGGGCCGGCAGTGGGCCGAACGCGGCGGCAAGCACAAGGACCCTGACCGCGAACCTCGCCGCAGGCGGCGGGCGACCTACAACCGCTACGGCGGAGTACGACACCTGTTCGCCGCCCTGGACCTCGCCAAGGACAAGCTCTACGGCCACATCAAGCCGGTCAAGAGGCGCACCCAGTTCCTGGAATTCTGCCGCTACCTGCGCACCCTCTACCCGCCCCAGGTCCGCATCGCGATCGTCTGCGACAACTTCTCCCCGCACCTGACCACGAAGAATTGCCAGCGGGTCGGCATCTGGGCGGCAGCGAACAATGTCGAGATCGCCTACACCCCCACCAACAGCTCCTGGCTCAACCACATCGAGGCCCAGTTCACCGCTGCGCTACTTCACCCTCGACGGCACCGACCACGCCAGCCACAAGGAACAGGGCAGCATGATCCGCCGCTACATCATCTGGCGAAACCGCCACGCCGACGACCAGCGCCTACGCGCTGTCGTCGGCAGGGCTAACGCTGCCTGATCCGGCGCTAAACGCCGGTGGTGCCATCGATGCGTTCCCGGACCAGGTCGGCGTGGCCGTTGTGGCGGGCGTACTCCTCGATCATGTGGACGTAGATCCAGCGGAGGTTGACGTCCTGCTCCATGAAGCGGCCCGTATCGGTCAGAGCACGGTCGGCGCAGTGCTCGCGGGCGCGGGCGATCTCCGCGTGCCAGGTGGCGAGGGCGTCACTCAGGGCGGCGCCCGCAGCCACATCGAAACCACCGTCGGGGCCGTCCGGGTCGGCCTGCGGGTCGTAGATGGGCGGGGCCTGTTCTCCGGCGAGCACGCGGCGGAACCAGTTCCGCTCCACCTCCGCCATGTGCTGGACCAGGCCGGTCAACGTGAAGCCGGACGGCGGCACGGACGCGACGGCGGCCTGCTCATCGTCCAGACCCTCGCACTTCATGGCCAGTGTGGTGCGGTGAAAGTCGAGCCAGCTTTCAAGCGTCGTGCGCTCGTCGGCGTTCAGGGGCGGCATAGGGCGATCGATGGCGCTCATCGGTCGATTATCGCCAGCGGCCGAAGCCGTCGACAGGCGGGGGCCTCACTACAGGGCGAACGTTGTCTGATGCGGCACCGTTCCAGGTGGTGTCGGCGGCGCCGCACTCCGGGTCCGGGAAGATCGGCGGGCGGCGGTCACGACGGCTTTCCGGCGAGCGCGGCCAGCTGCCTCCATCTCGTCCTTGCCGTTGTTGCAGCACCGTCCGCACAGCGGCCGCCGCCTCTGGCCGGGATGTCACCCCACCGTGGATGAACCTGGCGCTCGTGGCTTGCTGTCGGCGGAGACGGTGCTGGACGGGGGCGCCGTGCACCTCACCGCGGCGGCCTCCGGACCGCCGCGGCAAGCGATGGTCAGCGACTGCTACCGGTTCTACGCCGGAGTGCGCGGGCAGGCGATCGGGGTGCCGTTGGCCGGCTGGTGGGTGGTCGCGGCTCGCAGCTTGTTGTACTGCGCGACGTAGGCGTCGTGGACGGCCGGGTCCTCAAGCTGGAGCAAGGTTTCGTCGCTCTGGCGCAGGGAATTGGTGGTCAGGTTGTGGCTGCCGGTCCACACGATCTTGCGGTCCGGGGTGTTGTAGTACTTACCCTCGATCAGCAGGAACTTGTCATGGATCCAGGTGGCGTCCTGGCCGCAGTAGTACTTGGTGATGACCCCGCCGTAAGAGCTGCTCGTCTTCGCGAGCAGCCGGTTGAGGGAGTCCTCCGCGAAGCTGTACTTACCGTCGTCCTTTGGCGGCGAGTAGGTCAGCGCGACCTCTACGTAGCAACCGGCGGCGTCCAGCTCGTTGAGCTTCGACGCGAGGTAAGGGCGGGCGAAGGCGGTCATGCTGACGCGGATGCGGGTGCGGTGCGTATCGGTGGTGCCGACCACGGAGTTGCCGTGGCACTGCACGTTGTCGAGGATGGTCGAGATGGTGTCTTCGCTGGAATCCTCGTAAAAGTTCTTCCCGGGAGCTTCGGCCCGGGGGAAGAAGTGGATCTTCGCGTTACCCGAGGCGAGCGGCGGGCGGCCGGTCTTGTAGTAGTCGTTGTTCGGAATCCGCGCACGAAGATCCTCGAAGTAGCCTTCGTAGGCCTCGTAGATGGCGTCGTTGCCGGCGAGTACGAGGGCGTTGTTCCATCCCAGGCGGCCGTCGCGCCCCGCGTGCAGGTTCGCCGAGGACTGCACGACGACCCGTTCGGTGCCCTGGGTTTCGGTGAACAGCATGAACTTGTTGTGGTTGATGGCCACCACGCCGTTGTTCATGCGGGTACCGACGCAGCCGCGGCCGGTGCCGCAGGTCATAAGGAAGGACGGCCTGGCCGGGTCGGATCCCAGTTTCTCCGCCAGCCGGCTGTAGATCGGCGCGTACTCCTTATGCAGCGCCTTCTCGTCAAAAATCGCCTGTACCCGCACGCCCCGGTCGTGTGCGGCGATCAGGGCATCAGCGAAGTCCGGGTCGTTGAGGTAGTAGTACGACAGGCGGATCAGCGAACCGGCCGGAGCGCCGGCGATCAGCTCGATCTGCTTGTCGACGATGGCCCGCTGTTCAGCCACGGTGCCGATCGGGTTGTTGAAGACGGCCTGGGTGGTCACCCCCGCCGTCGCAGGCGCGGTCTCGGCGCCTGCGGGCGTAGCGGATACGGTGAACACGGACGCCAGGAACGCCGCTGCCAGGGCGACAGGGCGCAGCTTGTGTCGGGTACGCATGGAGATCCCTCTCGGATATGAGACACAAGTGCGACTCGTGTACACGGCGAAAGGTTGTAGCAACTTCTCGACCAGCGGACACTGCCGTCCTGTGAGCGATCATGGGGATGCCCCGCGTCTGATGAGGCGTCAAGGCCCTTCCGGGTTGGGTGAAGCCGGTGCTCCAGTCCTCATCAGCGGTCCGCCGAGGCCTCCGGGCCCAGGACCACCCCCCCCGCACCCATGACCGGATCAACGAACCACCTGCCAAAGGCTCGTCTCGCTACCGCACCCCCGGGAGCGGGCGGGAGTCGCCAGGGTCGCTGCCGGCCGCGCCGATATGGGTGCGCGGGCGAGGCCCCGTGCCCAGGCGCGCTCTGGGGGAGTACCGCCGGGCCACCCCCCCCTACCTGGTCCCCGTCCACCCCGAGACGGGGAACCGGCCTCCTCTTCCCGGTCAGGCTGGGATGGTGATCACACCCCACCGCCGCCGCACCCACTCCGCCCGCCGCGCCCGCGCCGTACGGGCGGCGCCGGGGCGGCTGGAAGGGACCTCCTGCCGGCCCGGCTTGCCTTCGCCGGGACGGTGACGAGCAGTTGCCGGCGGGCTGTGTAGCCGGTGACGATCACGGGGTCGAGTACGTCGTTGTCCAGGCCGCGGAAGCCGAGGTCTGCGAGGGCGCCGAGGCCGGGGCGCGCAGGTGGGCCAGGATGTGGTCGTGGCGGGCGGCGGTGATGTCGTGCGTGCGGCCGGGCCGGGCGGCGGATATCCAGGTCAGGCGCCGCTTCACGTCGGTCAGAACGAGGAAGTGCGGGCCGTGATGACGGTGCTTGCGGGAGTGGTTGCGGCGGTCGTCCTGTCGGGTGCGGCGCTGGGTGGGGATGAGAGTGCCGTCGATCAGGACGACCTCCCCACCCTGACTGGCGCCCTTCTTCAGAGCACGGTCCAGGCGTGGCGCCTGCGCGGCAAGCAGGGTGATCAGCTCGTCGCGCCAGCGGCGGACGGTCGACTCGGAGACGTTGCTGCCGCCAGCGATGTCGGCCAGGTCCTGGTCATGCCGCAGCACGGCCAGGACGATCACCGCGATCTTCCCCGGAGGCAGGATTCGCCACGGGACCGTATCGCCTTCAGGGTGGCGCCGCAGCAGACCGGCGAGGTGGCTGACCGTGCTCGTGGACAGCGACAGACGGCACTGGTAGACAAGCTGGCAGGTGTCCTCGGCGCGTTCTTTGGTTTTCGTCACCTAAATCCAACATCTACCGGGGGCGCCGTGGTACGCCTGCATCGGGCGTCTCCGGGGACTCTGTTCACTCTGTTTGGACAGCACTCGGGCTCGAGGGGCCACTGGATGCTCCAGCGGTGCGGATGCTCGGAATTGTTGGGACAGGCGAATACGTTGAGCTCACCCCAGCGGCCCACAGTGACCTCCGTGGGGGTGGCACAACGGTGAGTGGGCTGGTTCTGGTCCTCCAGAGGTTTCCAGCTGCCGCTGCCGCCGTCCCATTCCGAGCTGTCGATCGTCAGCAGCAGGTGCATCGGTGTCGTGCAGGTCAGACAATCCATGGGATACGGGTCGGTCGCGTGCCAGGAGGCGAAGCCGCCCACGCGCCAGCCGGGCGGGATGGACAGGTCGTACTGGTAGCCGAGCGGCTCTGTCGTGCTTTCGTCCGCCGACTGCCCAGCTTCCTCTTCAAGGGCTTCCTCTCAAGCGTCGATCCGGGCGCACGGGTTCTCCGGCAGAAGGCCGGCAAACGGGTAGGTGACCACCTGCTCCGGGTGCAGCACACAGGGCTCGGGCACGAAGCCATCGGACCCGACTACCAACGGCTGCGGCTGCGCGGTCAGCACCTCGCCGACCTCCCACGACCGCCGCCAGCGCAGGTGCAGCTCCAGGTCGTACCGGCCCGGGCCGTGCGCGCTGAAGGGACACCGGAACACTTGAAGCAGATCGCAGTCGCCCGGCCCCTTCGGCAGGTCGGGCACATCCCGCCGGTACAGCTGCGCGAGGCCGATCATCGGCAGCGGGTGGGTCTCGGACGCCCCGGGGATCCGGTGCTCCCGGTGCAGCTCACCCAGGAGCTCCCGTTCCTCGTCGGTCGGGCCGGGACCTTGCCCGCGGGCCCACGCGGAAGCCAGAACCTGCCGATAGCGACGGATGTCAGCCGGGCGCCGCCCACGCCCACGCCCGTGGGCCTCGCCGCACACCGGCCACAGCTCGTCGGCCGACCACAGCATAGGACCGCCCACGGAACTGGCTGAAAGGTCTGGTCTGCCCGGCCGTGGATGGAGCCGAGTCGTCGTCCCTCGAAAGGCGGCCACTTCCGGGAAGAGCGCCTCGACATCGAGAGGGCGCGCGGGCGTGGTCCTCGCCATGGACGCGACCTCAAGGGCCGTCCCGGAATCTGCCGCCGGACCGAGGCGCGACTCACCGCATCAGCCGCATCGTCCGAGCCACGCAAACCCTGCTGACCTGCGACCGTTCAGGGCGAAAGAGGTTCGTTGGACCGCTGCTGACGGCGGCCAACCACACCGGCGAGCACGAGGGCGGCAAAGAGGGTGCCCGCAGTCACGTAGCCCGCGAGGGTGTCGGTGGTGACCAGTACGAGTGAGACCGGGATCAACGTCAGGCTCCCGGTTCGGGACGTGGCGAAGGCGTCCAGGCGGAGGACGAGGCGCAGGGATGTTGTGAAGGTGCGGCGTCGGTCATGGGTTCTCCCTATCACACCGAAGATCGCACGCCGAGACGTTCCACATGGCTCCGGTGTGGACAAGACGCGAGGGAGTGTCGAGCAGACCTTCGCCTGCCTCCATCAGTCCAAACGGCTACGGATCCGCTACGAGATACGTGCCGATCTTCACCTCGGCCTGCTCCAACTCGCCTGCCGCATCATCTGCTGGAGACGACCCCGAACCTCATTCTGAAACGATCAGTTAGACGGTTTCTGTTGGATCTTGCCTATTCGGCGGTGTCCCACTCTGCCTGCACCCAGGTCAGCTGCACCTCGCTCAGAGGGGGGTCGAACCCTGCCGGGAACATCAGCATCTTCGGCTGCGGCCACATGTTCTCCGGCCCGTGCTCGTCGCAGTGCAGAGCAATGAGATGCGGTCCTTCCCCGCAGGACTCGTGCCAGTAAGGGCGGTCATGCATCTGGCAGAAGTACCCGAACCTCCAGCAGTCATCTTCTTCGGTCGGCTCGTAGAAGCTGGGATCGCGAACAATCGTGGTTACCGGCTCCTGCCGGTTGAACCGGGGGATGGGCCGGGGGTCACACCACAGCAGTCGGGGAGGTATCACGAACCCATCCTGACCCAAGGTCGACCTGTTCGGACCATTGGGTCGTTGGCCAGGCTGATCCACCTCGCAGGCATCCTCATCCGGGCCGCGCGTGCGATCGTCGGGGCCAGTGGTCGCAGAGCTGGGACAGGACCTCGCCGCAGAAGTCCGTCCCGGCCGCCGTCGCCAAGGCGCCGCCACCGTCGGGTGTCGGCGTTTCGAATCGGGCAGGGCGAGGGATTCCCGGACAGAGTCGCCGCTTGGGCCCAGGCAGCCTCGAAGAGCCAGTCCAGGCCGAGCTGGAACGTGTCGGGCACGGGAAACGAGATCTCTGAGAAGTTGGCCGAAAAGCCGCTATAGGCAACTAATACTCCAGCTGTACATCGTGATCTTTGCGGTTGTTGGGCTGCTTGGCGCTGGTAGTGGCCGGCACTGATGGGGCTTCTTGAAATCAAGAAGCACCAACAGCACGGGCTGGCTCGGTCTGGTGCGGTCGCGCCAGTCGTCGGCGGGTCACGCTGTCGTGTCCGCCGGGTGGCCGGACTCGGCGAAGGGCCCCCGGTCAGGCCGCAGCGAATAGAGCACCTCGTACACCTCGCGGCGGACCTCGACGGCTTCGTACGCGGCAGGGATAGTGCGGGCGAGCTCGGTCTCCCGGAATGCGTCGAGCGCCTCGCGGCTCTCGAAGAAGTAGATGCCGCACACGTCTCCGGTTGCGCTGTCGCGGCCGTAGACCTTCTGCAGGAGACCGGGTACGTCACGGAAGCGGGGCCGCCGCTCCAGGAGGCGCCGCTCGAACTCCTGCGCATCGAGTCCGGATGTGATCCGGACGAAGAGGATGGCGGGCATGGAGTCATCTCCGTCCTTGAGATGCCCCCTGAGTCGAGTCTAGCAAGCAGGCGCATGGACAGTGATCTCGCTGGTCAGGGCCTGTGCGGACACAGGTGCGGCCACCGTTGATCATCGTGAGTTGTGTGGACTGACGAAGAGACGGTGGCCGCAGGTCACAGCATAGATCCCGCCCGTTGGCGGGGTGCGTTCGAGGCCCTGACGGACCGGATCGCGGGCCGCTTCGCACGGGTTGAACCCCGGCGCCGGGCCGGGCGGCTGGTGCTCGGTCTGCTGGCGGACCTGCCGCGCAAGAACTGCTGGACGATCGCGGAGTGGGCCGGGGATGCCACTCCGCACGGTTTGCAGCACTTGCTGTCCCGGGCGTCCTGGGACGCGGACACGGTCCGTGATGACGTCCGTGACTACGTGGCCGAGCATCTGCGTGATGACGCGGCGGTGCTGGTCGTCGACGAGACCGGCGACGTAAAGAAGGGCACGCACACCGTCGGGGTCCAGCGGCAGTACACCGGCACCGCGGGCAGGATCGAGAACTCCCAGGTCGCCGTCTACCTCGTCTACGCCGGCAGCCGCGGGCACGCCGCGGTGGACCGCGAGCTGTACGTTCCGCGCTCGTGGACCACCGATCCCGACCGCTGCCAGGCCGCGGGCATCCCCGAAGAACGGGCCTTCGCCACCAAGCCGGAACTGGCCGCCATGATGATCGAACGGTTCCTGGACGCCGGGCACCATGCCGCTTGGGCGGCCGGGGACGAGGTCTACGGCGGCAACCCGAAACTGCGGGCCGTACTGGAAACACGCGGCATGGGCTACGTCCTCGCCGTCGCCTGCTCAGCCGAAGTCACCACCCAGGCAGGCAAGTTCAGGGCCGACGCCCTGGCCGGCAAGCTGCCCAAGCGGGCTTGGCAAAAGCTGTCCGCCGGGGCCGGCGCGAAGGGGCACCGGTTTTACGACTGGGCCGTCATCGACACCGTCGACCCCGGCCCCGGGCACCGTCAGCTGCTGATCCGCCGCAACCGCGCAACCGGCGAACTCGCCTACTACCGCTGCTATTCGCCCGGAGCCGTGCCGCTGACCACCCTGGTCAGGATCGCCGGATCAAGGTGGCGGGTGGAGGAGACCTTCCAGTCCGGAAAGGGTCTGGCCGGACTCGATGAGCATCAGGTCCGACGATTCGTGTCCTGGACCCGCTGGGTCACTCTGGCGATGCTCGCCCATGCCTTCCTCGCCGTCGTCCGGGCCGACGAACACGACCGGGCCGCCGACCCCGCCGACCTGATCCCGCTGTCCTGCAACGAAGTACAGCGACTGTTCATCGCCATCGTCGTCCATTCCGTCCACAACACCGCCCACCGTCTCGCCTGGTCCAACTGGCGACGTCGCCATCAGGCCCGATCCCAGACCAGCCACTACCGGCGACAAGCCGCAACGCAGACATGAAGATCACGATCTACAGCTGGAGTACTAAGCGGCCCTGCTGCCCGAGGGCAGCTAAATAGCGCAACACTTTGGCGAATTCCATTAATCTCTTGGCGCTTACAGTCCAACCCTCATAGGTTCCTGGAGACCAAGTTCCGACCTTGAGGGGGAGTTTTGCAGAATCGCCTGTTATCGGCCATAGTCATCTCGGCCACCATCCTGCTAACCGCCGGCGGCACTCCGGCCAGCGCTTTTGACGGCACCGACACCGACATCCCCTCCGACTACTCGGGCGAGGAGTTCACCGACGACCTGGTGATCGAGGATGTGCCGGGGGACCCGGAGGGCTGGGCGACGCGCGGTGCCGCCGGCTCTTCGCCGATCGAAACCTTCCAGTACCAGGTGGGGGCCTGACCATTTCCATCCCCACCGGCTGCGCGCTGACGCACGTCATCAAGGGCGGAGGGAAGAGGATCACCAACCAGATGGCGGGGGTCGACTGCGTAGGACCCACGGCCCTCCTCGCAAAGTTCTGCAACACCCGGCTGGAATTCCACTACGCCAACACGGCAGGGAAGACGTACAAGATCAAGCGTGGCCCGCTCAACTCCCCCTGCCGTAGTGGAACCGTCAACTCCCTCAACGTGGCTGCAGACCACACCCTGGCTCACTACGGCAAGGCGTGTGCGCAGCTCTTCGTCAACGGTAAGCGGCGGGCCGTGCAGTGCCACTACATCACTTCGTGAGCCATTATGGATGACATGACATACAGCTCCAGGAAGTGGTGGACCGAATTGGCGCTATTTGTGCTGGTAAGCACGGCGAGCGCTCTCCTTCTAGCCGTGCTCTGGTCCATGTCGCTCGACGGGCGCGAAGAGACAGTCAACGGGCTTCTCTTCATCATCCCCGGCGTGGTCATCGGATTGCTGGCGGCCGCACGCTACCGCCGCCACCACACCGCTTCGGGCTCTAGCTGACGGTCCGGGGCTAAGACGTCATTTCAGTTGGCATGATCTTGCGGCAGTCTGGGGTGATGACTGCTGCGCTTGTCGAGCGGATGGCGCCGGAAGACCTGTGGACGTTGTTCCAGCGGGTGGTGCCGCCGGCGCCGGTCCGCCCCCAGGGTGGTGGGCACCGGCGGCGAGGTGACCGCGAGGTGCTGGCCGCGATCATCTTCGTGGCCACCTCAGGCTGCACCTGGAATCAACTGCCACCAGGCTTCGGACTGTCGGGCGTGACAGCCTTCCGCCGGTTCACCGAGTGGACCGAGGCCAGGGTGTGGGCCAAACTTCACCGCCTGGTCCTGGATGAACTCGGTGCCCGGGGTGAGCTGGACTGGTCGCGGTGCGCGATCGACTCGGTCAGCGTCCGGGCCCTCAAAGGGGGCAGCTGACGGGACCGAATCCGACCGACCGTGGCAAGAAGGGATCGAAAATCCACCTCATCGTCGACCGCCAGGGCCTGCCCCTGTCGATCGGCATCTCCGCCGCCAATCTCCACGACAGCCAGGCCCTCATCCCGCTGGTGTGCGGCATCCCGCCCATCCGCTCGCGTCGCGGCCCTCGACGCCGGCGGCCCGGCAAGCTGCACGGTGACAAGGGCTACGACTACCAGAACCTGCGGCGATGGCTCGCTTCCCGCGGCATCCGGCACCGACTTGCCCGCAAGGGCATCGAGTCGTCCCAGCGGCTGGGCCGGCACCGCTGGGTCGTGGAGCGGACCATGTCCTGGCTGTCCGGCTGCCGCCGTCTCCACCGCCGCTACGAACGCAAGCCGGAACACTTCCTCGCCTTCACAGCCATCGCCGCGACCCTCATATGTCACCGCCGACTAGCCAACTGAAATGACGTCTTAGTGAAGGTGAACCACGCCGAGGCCGTGACCAGAGATGGGTCACTTTGAGTGAGACGCGATGCGGCCCGGCGTCTCACTCAATCTGAGAATTGCGGTGGCACCCGCCCGCCGGCACAGGCCGTGGCCCTGCGCACAAGGTGTGTGCGGGGCCACGGCCTCCGGCCGGTCAGGGCAGGATGTTTGCGCCGTTGAAGCGCAGCAGCAGGGCGAGGTCACGGATGTCGTCGTGCTGGGTTGCCCAGAGCAAGAACCGCTCGACGCCGAGCCCGAAGCCGGAGGTTCGCATCGGGTGGCGCTCGTTCATGGTGACGTACCACTCGTAGGCGTCCTTGGGGACCTCGTGCAGGTCAAGGGCGCGGCGCAGGTCGGCGACGTCGGTGTGGCGCTCGCCCGCGACGACCGTCTCGCCGACGCCGAACAGCAGGTCGGCGCTCAGCGCCTTGGTCGGGTCCTGCGGGTCGAAGGCCTGGTAGAAGGGCACACTCAGGTGGTCGGGGTGGGTCAGCCAGACGTACCCGCCGAACTTGTCCATCAGGACGCGCTCGCCCTCGCGGGTGAGGCTCCGGCAGCCGGGCTCCAGCTCCTTGACGGCTCCGGGTAGGTCCTTCAAGATCCCGTAGGCCTCATCGAAGGTAATCCGGGGCAGCGGGCCGCTGCTGGCCAGCTCCTCCAGGTGCTGCACTGTCCCGGCCATTCCGGTCACAGCATCGCGGCTGTGGGTGAGCAGGGCTCCGGCCAGGTGCCGCAGATATGCCTCGACCACCTCTATCATGTCGTCGAGGCCGCCCGCTATCTCCGCCTCGCTGTGGAAGAACTGGCACAGGTGGGTCTCGTCCGCCGCCTCGCCCCGGAAGGACGGCATCAGGTAGTAGGAGCCCTCCGGGGCTAGCCGGCAGCCGAACTCCAGGACGAACTGCATCGAGTCGGCGAGGTAGGTGGGGACGCTCTCGAGTTCGACCTTGACGGGCGAGCTGTCGCTCCCCCGCCCCATCGGGCTGGAGATGGATCCGGTGGTGACCGGGAGGTGCAGGTTGCGGGCACCCCGCTTGGTCCAGACTGGTGCGGGTTGCCGCACGGTGAATTTCGTCGAATTCGGGGATGCGAGGTAGCGGCCTCGTTCGCTGTCAGACAGTCAGGCCCGGAGCAGCACCAGTCAGTTGGCCAGCGCCCGGGTGGTCTCGGGAGAGGCGCGGCTGGTGGAGCAGGCTCCGCCCACTACGAGCGCCATGTCGGCGTAGGAGGAGAGCCGGATGTCTTCGAGCGGCGGGATGCCACGGGACACCAGACCGTCGGTGTCCTCCACCCGCAGTCCGCGGCCCCGCAAGGTGACGGACTGGTCGACGTCCGTGATGGACAGGCTGGTCGCATCGACACCCGAGCGGACCGTGACCGCCAGGGAGAGCCGCGCGCCGGACTTGAACTCGACGCTCCCGGCGGCCCAGCCGGTCACCGCCCCGCCGAGGCGCGGAGACCGGCCTGCCGAACAGCTGGCAGGCGAGGTCGAGGTACGGGCTGATGGTCCGCACCAAGACCTCGGGCAGTCGTCCGCCGTCCGCCCGCAGCCCGGCCGCGTCCGCCGGCCCCCACTGGGCCGAGGCCGCCCGGGGGCGGATCCGGAGAGAATCAGCCCGCCACAGGCTGCAGGCGTCCACTCCCGGTCCAGGATGCCGCGGCCGGCGGCCAGCAGGCCGCGGAGGGGCAGCACCATGCCGACGAGGGCCGCGCCCTCGCTGTTGTCCTCGGCGAGTTGGTGGATCTCGGCCGCGGAGAGCGGCAGTCCCTCCTCCAGCAGGACTGCCTTCCCGGAACCCCGGGCGGCCTGCCCGAGGGCCACCCGGCCGGCCGAGGCACCGCGAGGAGCAGGTCGATCTCCGGGGTCGCGAGCAGGTCCCGCCACGTCTCGGCCGCCGCCGTGTCGGCACCCGGGACGCCACAGCGGCCCTTCTCCCGGTACAGAAGAGTTCGGAACCACGCAGCGAGGCCCAGGCCCGGTGAGCCGCGAGTCCCTGCCCCACGATGGTCGTCACGATTGGCATGGCTCTCTCTCGGGAACCGGTGGCGGTGGTTCGGACGGCGAATCAGAATGCGATCATGAGCCGCGGCCAGGTCGTGACGCCGAAGGCCGGGGTGCGCACGGTGGCCAGGGGGCGCGCCTCGGTGCCGTCCAGCCGTTCCAGGAGAGCCAGCACGCCCTCCCGGAGGATGACCCGCGACAGCAGCCCGGCCAGGCAGTAGTGGCGTCCGAGGCCGAAGGACAGGTGACGCGGCCCGCTGCGGCCCGGGCGGAACGCGTCCGGGCCCTCGTAGACGGCCTCGTCCCGGTTGGCCGAGGCGATCACCAGGACCAGGCGCCAGCCGGCCGGCACCTTGCGCCCGCCGATCTCCAACGGCACGGTGGTGGACCGCGGAACGAAGTGAAACGGGGCGTCGTAGCGCAGGGCTTCCTCCACGACCGCCTCCAGCAGCTCCCGCCGGGCGAGCGCCTCCGCCCGGGCCGCGGGGTCCCAGCGCAGTAGGACGTCGGCCGTGGTGGCCAGTGCGCTGGCCACCGGGTCGATCCCCCCGGTCAGGAGCTGGGCGAACAGGGCGAGCGCGTCCTCGGGGTTGAGCTCGGCGATCCCGCGCAGGGGAATCAGCCGTTCGTCGTCGGTGGCGCGCAGCCCCGGGATGACAGTGTCCTGGAGGTACTTCCGCAGGTCGTCCCGCGCCTGGAGCGCGATCCTGGCCCGCACCGGGTCCGCCGTGGGGGTGCTCAGGAAGCCGATCAGCCGGGACGACCAGTCCTGGACCAGCTGCACGTCCTGCTCCGGCACCCCGAGCACCGCGCAGGTGAGGCGCACGGCGAGAGGTGCGGCGAAGGCGCCAAAAAGGTCGGTCTCCCCCTCGCCCACGGCGTCGAGCAGCTCCCGTGCCGTCCGGCGGACGTGGCCGGCCCAGGCCTCGGCGCTGCGGCGCGGGAAGGCGGGGGCGACCGTCTCCCGGAGCCGGGTCTGGTGCGGCGGGTCGCTGAAGACCATCCAGGAGTTGAAGAAGGCCATGGCCTCCTCGACCTCGGGACGGTCCTCGTCGCGCTGCGGTCCCGTGTAGTCGCCCGGGCAGGCGGAGAGGCTCTCCTCCAGCAGCAGCCGGGCGACGTCGCCGTAGGTGGGGACGTACCAGGAGTTTGTTGGTTCGTTCCAGTGCACCGGGTCCAGCGCGCGCATCCGGGCGAAGACCGGGTACGGGTCGAGCGCGGTCTTCTCCGTCAGCAGGATCTCGGGGTCAAACACGTGCATGCCTTCCTTTCAGCCAGGATGCGACGAGTGGAGCGGCACCCACGGCGGCACCCGCCACCGCCAGGCCCAGACCGGCCCACCGGTTGCGGCGGCCGGCCTTCAGGAGCCGGGAGCAGGCGACGGTGGCCCGGTCCGGGGCGGCGAACAGCGGGACGGAGTACCAGGACAGGTGCCAGAAGGAGATGCTCATGGTGGCCTTGACGGCGCCGTGGAAGCCCGCGGAGGACAGCCCCAGCAGCCACCGGAGCCGCCAGGCCGCCAGCATCAGCGGCGCGAAGGGGAGTTCGTAGACGAGCGCGCCGGTCGAGGCGGCCCGCGCGGGGTTCGGCCCCACGGCCGAGAGCTGCTTGCCGAGCGGGGTGCCGAGCTCTGCCCAGGCGCCGCGCAGCGTCGAGCCGCGAGTCCACTTCCAGCCGACGGTGAGCACCTTGGCCAGGCCCGACTGGAGGTACATGGCCGCGTAGTAGGACTGCATGGCGGCCAGCAGGGCGGTGGCGTACGCGGCGGCGGAATCCTGATCGCCGTCGCGCTCGATGTCCTCCACGAGTGACAGTAGCCCGAGGAAGATGTTGAGGTGGCTGTTGTAGCTCCAGAGGGTCCGGTCGAGCCGTACCACCTGGTGCTGCAACAGGCCGAAGGAGACGTTCGCCGCGACCCGGACGGCCGGTTTGCCCGGCACCGAGCGCCCAGGCCCCGGCGGACACCACCGCGACGGCGCGCAGCGCCTCGTACGCCAGCGGGACCAGCGGACGGCCCTTGACCGGCTCGTCCCCGGCCTCGTCGACCAGCCGGGTGTAGTCGGCGAGGAACCGGCCGGGCGGCAGGTGCCACACCGTGCGCACTACGGCGGCTCCGGTCGTGAGGCGGACCAGCGACAGCCGGTCCACCGCGTGGTGCTGGCGGACGTATGTCGTCGCCCATGGTGAAGGTCGCGGCGCCGGACGGCCGCGCCCGGACCCCCTTGTGCCGGATCCCCGGTGTGGTCTTCGAATTCGGCAAGTCGGGTTCCTACGAGGAGCAGGTCGGGGTGGTCAGCGAGCACCTCCAGACCTGTTCGGCGTGGGCGGCCGGGATGCGCGGGCCGGACGAGCCCGCCGCCCAGTTCGTGATGGCGGGCGTCCCGCGCATAGCGGCGCTGTTCGCGGGGCTGCCCGAGGGCACTGGCAAGGGACTTGTGCGCAGGGTCTGCGACGGCCGGCCCACGGTCTTCTACGGGAGAGTGGGGCTGGGCCTGCAGGGCCGCGGCCGGCCCGACGACCGGCGGGTGTTCGAGAACTTCGTCGCGTCCGCGAGCAAGCGCGTCGGATGCGGGACCGGGGGAGAGGCGTGATGGCCGACACGAACGGCGGCAGCCGTGAGCCGGGCGCCGGCGGGAGCGCTGGCGGCGCTGAGGCGGAGCCCGGAGCCCGGACCCCGGCGCGGCTGCCCTTTCTGCGGCGCCTGCTGCGGAGCCGTACCGTCCGTGCGGCCGTCGCCGCCGGGACCGCGGGCGCCGTCCTCGGCGCGGGGACCGCTGCCTGGCGCACCGGCTCCCTGCCCCTGCTGAACCAAGCGGCGGCCCCCTGCTGGGACTCCTTCGACGACGGGACGATGGAAGCGCTGTTCGGCGAACGCGAGACCAGAGTCGAGGAGCAGTCCCTGCAGCCCGATCCGCTGGGGGGCTTGGTCTACGGGCAGTGCCGCATCACCAGCTACGGGGAGGGCAGGGCCGCAGGGCAGCTGACTGTGCACGTCCGTACGTTGGACGGGCTGCGGGGCTCCGACGCGCAGCAGTGGCCCGAGGAGTTCCTCGGCGCCCGGATGGCCTCCATGGGAGCCGGGTTGCCCGGCATGGCGTCGGCGTCCCGGGCGTGGCTGGCCCTCCCGGAGAGCTGCACGGGCCCGGCGCGCGAGTACGACGCGGCCACGGTGGTCGGCCTCGCCATGGGGGGGGACCCAGTCGTTCTCCGAACACGAGGAGGAGGACCGTGCGGTCCTGGCCCGCGCGGCCGTGTCCGCGGCGAACGGCGTCCTGCGCGACTTCGGCTGCTCGGGTGCGTACCGGATGCTGGGCCGGCTTCCCGAGCCGGCCGTCCGGCAGGACGTCACCGCGCAATCGTT
Source organism: Streptomyces changanensis (assembly GCF_024600715.1). Taxonomy (NCBI): domain Bacteria; kingdom Bacillati; phylum Actinomycetota; class Actinomycetes; order Kitasatosporales; family Streptomycetaceae; genus Streptomyces; species Streptomyces changanensis. The sequence continues at coordinate 54,835 of NZ_CP102333.1, read as the reverse complement.
CTGCGGGATCAAGGGCCTCACCCTGCCGGCCGCCTACCGCGAGGGGATGACGTGGTCCCGCACCGGCGGTGGCGGCGAGGGCCCGGCGGGCGTCTGCGAAGTCAACTACAAGAGCCTGGACGCCACCCTCCGCTTGACGACCGTGGTCGATCCGGCGTTGAGCGCGGTGTTCTCGCGGGACGTGGTCAGAGGAGGGATCCACGTCAGGGGAACCAAGGGGAACGGCACGGTGAACCAGAAGCGCGCCGTGTACGAGGCCGCCTGTCAGACGGGTCCCGTGGTCTTCATGGTCGAGCAGAGGTCGTCCCTGGGAGACGGCCGCTTCGACCTGACCCGGGCGCTGCTGCCCCCGTATGTCGCCGCGGAAGCCGAACGCATCGGGTGCGGCCCTGAGAAGGTCGTTGTCACGGACCCGCCGCGCCGGTGACCCCACCGGTGCGGTCCCCCGCCGGGACCGCGGCCCCTTCCGCGGGCAGGCGCTCCGGGAGGCGGCGCCGCATCCGAGCGCCGCAGGCCCTGGGAACGGGGCGCCGCGGCCGGGCCGTCCGCCGGTCGGACAGCCCGACCACCTGGCATCGCGTCGCCCCGCTCCTCGTCCGGCGCGGTTTCATCGTGGTCTTTCCCGACCTGCGGGGGTACGGCCGGTCCACCGGGCCGGCGCCTACCGCAAACCGCACCGGGTACTCCCAGCAGGCCGTTGCCGGTGACGTGGTCGAGCTGATGCGCTCCCTGGGCCATGCCCGGTTCGCGCTCACCGGGCACGACCGAGGAGGAGGCACTGCCGCGCTGCGTGTCGCGCTCGACCGTCCCGACGCGGTCGTACGGGTGGCGCTGATCGACTGCTTGCCCGCCACCGAGCACCTGTCCCGCATCACGGCTGAGTTCGCCGCGCGGTGGTGGCACTGTTCTCCCCGCTCAGCCGGATATCCCCGAGCGGGTCATCAACGCCGATCCGGACAGCTGGTACCGCGGCGACCCGCAGAGCATGAAGCAGGAGAACTACGACGAGTGGCACGCGGCCAGACGGAACCCGGCGTGCGCGCGGTGCCGGAGGACTACCGGGCCGGCCTCACCATCGACCGGCGGCACGAGGAGGACGGCCGCGCCGCCGGGGCGCGGATACGGTGCCCGGCGCCGGTTCTGCGGTCGCTCCGCGACGACCTTGAGGACCAGTACGGGAACCCGCTGGAGATTTGGCGGCGGTGGGCACCGGACGTACGCGGCCACGGCATCGACGCCGGGCTCCACGTGGCCGAAGAGGCTCCAGAAGCGCTCGCTTCCCTCGCGGGCTTCTCCGCCGGTCCGCCGGAGCAGGACCCCACTGGGCCGCCGTCCGCAACGCGTCGTCAGACAGGGGCGCAGGACTCGTGGACTGCGGGGCCTTGGGCGAGGGATGCGCCGGTTGGAACACCGCTTCGGCTGTGTGCCGCTGCCGGGAGTGCAGGGGCGAAGGAGTCCGACGAGCAGTATGTGCAGTGATGCCGGAAGGCTGTGGCTGCGGAAGGGCGGAGCCCGCCGCAGGGGGGACTGCCCAGGCCACTGCGCGGAGGCGGCCGCCGCGAACCGTCCAGCGGGTGAGCCCGAGCCGGCTCTGCTGTTCCGGCACGTGCTCCTACCGGCCGCGCCTTCCCGACAGCCAGCGCGCAGCCAGCACGAGCACGCAGAAGCAGCAGGCACTCAAGGCCAGCCACCAGGCGACCGGTAGATCCGCGGCGTCAGGGGAGAAGACCACGAGAGCAGCGCCGCAGACGGTCAGCAGCAGCGTGATGGCGGAGTGCTCTGCTCGCTTGGCCACTCGTTCTCCTCCTCAGGGACTGTACGAGGCTCGGGGGGCAAACCGGTGGCACGGGGCAGGGCCGTTCTCATCGTCGCAGATGCCACGGGTGGCGGGGTCTGCGGCGGTTGCCCGGCCGAGGAGGCGGATGCCGTCGGCGACGGTCAGTGGCGTGGCGGCGGGTGGTTCCGCATCCAGCGCCAGGCCCTTGTAATCCCAGCCCGGACAAGGCGGTCCGGCTCCACGGGGAGGGGTGACCGACCGGGACGGTGCAGGCGGCGACCACTGCTGCCGGGAGCGTGCGTGAGGTACGACCGGCGAGACCAGATGGGAGCTTCCGGCGTCGCGGTCGCCGGGCGGTGGCGTCTGGCCGCCCGGAGGGAGGGCCGGATCAGACGGGCGGGACCCGGCGCGCCTGCCAGCCGGACGCGCCTGCCGCACCCGCGCTCCTACCGAGCGCCCGCTCGGCGCGGCAGCGCCCCGGGCGCCGGTCATACAGCGCCCGGGCCCTCCAGGACCATACGGACCTCCGTCACCCTGTAGCCGGCGCGGTCGAAGGCCGCGGCCTTCGGGATGCTCGCGGTGTCCGTCGTCGCGGTGACGCGCTCGGCGCCTTCGAGTGCGTGGAAGCGGGTGATCTCGCCGGGGATCTCGTCGATCAGACCCTTGCCGCGCTGCTCGAGCGCGACCCCCCGATTACCAACGTTGCGCTGGTACGGGGCGGCCGACGGCACAGCCAGCCCGGCGAGGGTGCCGCCAGGCAGCTCGGCGAGCTTCCACCAGCGGTGCTCCCCCAGGCAGTCGAGGTAGAACCCCATGTCCTCCTCGGCCACCTGCCTGGCGACCTCTGTACGCAGTTCGTCCCGGGTGGCCTCGTCGAGGCTGTCGGCCGACACGCGGGCGAAGGCGTCCGGGAACTCCTCGTCGCTGCCCTCGCGGAACGTAAGGCGGCCGGCGTCCGCCGGGATGCCCGCCGCAGGTCCCACTCGTAGAGCGGCGCTGGATCCCCCGGCTCCATCCCGTCCGCGAGCAGGCCGCACGGCGCCTAGTCACTGCCTCGGTCAGCTCCGGTCGGGTGCTTAAGTCCGCGAGGGAGGGAGAGGTTGTACAGGGGGCGCGTGCCGAAGGCGGCGTGCCCGGCGTCCAAGAGCCCGGTGGCGACGGCGGCCGTATCGGCGACCGAGGAGCGCGCCTGGAGGCAGTCGAGTGCCAGGGGCCGCTCGCTGTCGGCACGCCCCCACCACAGGGCGCGGGCGATGTCGCGCCTGACCTGCCCTCGGCAAGCCAGACCCACTCCGGGCGGAACCGGCCGGCGGTGAGTCCTCGCGGATCCGCTCGGCGGCCAGGGCGGCGACGGGGCCGTCGGTAGGGTACGCGACGGCACGATCCAGAGCGCTGGGATCCGCGGAGGCGGAGAGGCATCGCACGGCCGCCACGACCACGGCCGGACGGCGGGCGGGCAATGCGGTTTTCCTCCTCCGGCCGCTTCCGGCTGCGACAGACGGTACCGCAGGCCGCCGTAGAGGCGGCTCCCGGCACCCATGCGCCACCGCTCCGGCTCCGGTGGGGGGAGCCCTGCTTCGAGCAGCGGAGCCCGTCGGCAGCCGCGCAGGGAAGCGCGGCGCGCGGAAGCCTCGTACCCGGCCCCGGCCGGAGCGCAGGCGGGGCCGTACGCCGGCCCCGTCACACCACCCACCGCGGCCACCGGGCGGCCGCCGGGGCTCGGGCCCTTCCTGGGTGGCCCCGCTATGGCTCCGCGGCAGTCCCTCTGGCCAGGGCGAACCAGCCATCTCGCTGACCTCGCTTGCTTCCCGCGCAGAGACCGCCATAAGTTGATCACGCGGCAGGGGCGCTATCCGGTTCTTTCCGCGCACGCAGGGAGAAGAGAGCGTCCACCTCGGGTCAGCCCTGTCGGCTGGATCCTGCATGCACTCCGTGACCTGGTGCTAGGGAGTGTCTTTCCGATCAACGGATCGTTGGTTCGGTCGTGAGGGATGGGGAGATTTCTGACGCTGCGTGGGCGGTGATCGCACCGTTGCTGCCGCCCGTGGGTCGGGCCCGGGGGCGGTGGCGGGATCACCGCCAGGTCCTGGAGGGCATCGTGTTCAAGTTCCGCACCGGGCTGCCCTGGAGGGACCTGCCCGAGCGGTTCGGCCCGTGGCAGACCGTCCACGGACGGTTCGCCCGCTGGGCCGCCGACGGCACCTTCGACCGCCTACTGGCCGCCGCCCAGTCCCGGACGGACGTGGACTGGCTGGTCGCGATCGACTCCACGATCGTGCGAGCCCACCAGCACGCGGCCGCCAAAGGGGGCTCGAAGAACGCGGCCTTGGACGTTCCCGAGGCGGGTTGACCAGCAAAATCCACCTCGCCTGCGACGGACAGGGCCGGCCGCTGGCCTTCGTGGTCACCGCTGGCAACCGCAACGACTGCACCCAGGCCCAGGCCGTCATCGGCAAGATCCGCGTCCCCGGCCCGGGCCCGGGCAGACCTCGGACCCGGCCCGACCACGTTGTCGCGGACAAGGGCTACTCCGCCCGCAGTTTCCGGGCCTACCTGCGTCGGCGCGGCATCAAGGCCACCATCCCCGAACGCGTCGACCAGCTCGCCGGCCGCAAACGGCGTCGTGAACGACCTTGCGGGTTCGACAGGGCCGTCTACCGACGCCGCAACATCGTCGAACGCTGCTTCCACCGCCTCAAACAATGGCGCGGCATCGCCACCCGCTACGACAAGCGCCCCGACCGCTACCTCGCCGCCGTCACCCTCGCCGGCACACTCATCTGGCTCGACACATGATCGACAAGACGCTCCCTAGGTCCGCGCCCTCGGGAGAGCCGTCGCGCAGGACGTACGGAATGTCCGGGCCGTTAAGCCTGAGCAGCGCCTCCCTGACTTCCTCGGCGGAGCGGGGGGCGATCTCACCGCTGGGACGCCTGATGCCGGTCAGTTTGTCGAAGAGGCCCATCAGGTCAACCTAAGGATGCCCGCTGCCTAGGGCAAGGCCGGCTGACCGGGGGCATCTCCTGCACCTTCTCGGGCTCCGCCAGCTCACTGCCCTCCGGTGTCCGGACAGACGGTGCGCACGAACTCTTGGAAGTCCGCCAGGACGGAGTCGTGCTGAGCCGCGGTCGCGGTCAGCACCATGCGGGCCACAGCCCGCTTCCGCGGGTGGCCTCGTCGATCTCTAGGAACAGCGTTTGTCGACCGGCTCCGGAGGCGGTTGGTGATCACCAAGCTTACGGATGTCGATGAGAAACGACGGCGCTATCGCGTCCGGAGCGTGGAACGGCCAGCCGTCCTTCAGAGCATCTGGCCGTCGAGGGCGGCATGCGGCATGCCTCGTCCGCGACCGGCAACGAATGCTGCGGACGGGGCAGGTCACGTAGTCGATGGGCGCGTCGGCGACCTGCTCGGAAGCCTCGCTGACGGGCAGAGTCATCGTGCTTCACCGAGGGCAGCGGCCTGGTGTCCGGCGGAAGGAGCGCGGGGCGCCACTCGTGCAGGGGCGTCACCGTCGCCGACGGCTGACCCGGAACTCGGGAATCCGGTGGGGGCTCGATCTCGGCCTGGGCGGTCGGGCGGGGCATCCGCACGTCGCGGGCGATCGACACCGAGGAGGAAACGATCGCCGAGCTGGAGATGATCGTCGGGATCCACGACGACCCGGCCTGCGAGGCGACGCGGGTCGCACCAGGCTCGCACGGGCCTGCCTCCCGAGATCCATCCGACGCTGGAACGGGTGCTGTAAGCCGCGGTTGCAGCACTCGGGTGCCCGCCTTGATGGAGCGGGCGCCTTGCCCACAACCGCGGGGCCAACCGTCGGTGACCGGCCACACCGTCGCGGTCGCAGGCACCCCGGGCGGCCGGACGGATGATCGGGGGCATCTTGACCGCGCTGGACGAACAGAACGGCACCGTCCTCCCGGGCACGCATGCCGGCACGTTGATCACCCCGAGCCCGGCGGCCTTCCTGGGCGCCCTGCGTGCCGCGTCTTTCCCTGGGACGGGAATACTGCCGCCATCCCTGCTTCATGCGTCGTAACGATCTTCATGAAGGGTTTCGCCCACCCATGACACTCCTCGTCGCCATAGGCCTGCTGGTGCTCTGGTACGGCTCGCTGCCGCTGCGATGGCAGAACTCCTACCTCGCCGGTCCTGATGCCCGGTTGCAGCGCGCGTGCAGGGCTGCCGCTCGTGGGCGCTGGGAGCCCGCCGCACGGCTTTTCGAGGAAGCCGGCCAAGACTGGGAACGCCGTTCCCTGTACGCCCAGCGGCTGGGATATCTCGCAGCCAGGAGGAACGATCGCTGGCTGAAGGCTTGGGAGGAGGCCCGCCCCGGAGATCCGGACGCCGCGCTCGTGGTGGCGCGCGCAAGCGTCCTGTACGCGTGGAAGCTGCGAGGCAAGGCGGGTGCGCACCGCACGTCGCGGAAGCAGTTCGAGCGGTTCCACCGGCAGTTGCTGATCGCTCACGACGACATCAGGCATGCCTCGGCGCTCCGCCCGGACGACCCCACCCCTCTCGTCGCGGAAATCTGGAGGGCGCTCGGACTGGGCTGCTCCGGCCGGGAGATGCACGCGCTGTGGTCCGAGATCACGGCCCGCGCGCCACTTCACTTCGAAGCGCACATCAGTGCCCTTCAGTACTGGACCGGGAAATGGCGAGGCTCGAAGCGGCTCGCGCGGGAGTTCGCCGAAAGATCGGCTGCCGGTGCGCCGCCGGGGAGCTTGCTGGCTGTGTTGCCGGTCATCGCCTGGTACGAGAACCATGCGGACGAGCTCGGTGATGCCGGATTTCGCAGCCCGAAGGTACGGGGACTGGTTGACGCGGCGCTCGCCGACGCAGCTCTCGCTGACCCGGACCACCCCAGGCTCCCGGAAGTACGGCACCTGCTGGCGTACTTCCTGTATCGGCAGGGCCGGTACAGGGCGGCCAGAGAGCAGTTCCGCCAGGTCGACGGCTTCACGGAGGCACTTCCGTGGCGGTACTCGTACGTGAAACCGCTCTACTATCGGGCGATCCGCACGAAGACGGCCCGCAAGGCGCTCCTGGAACGCCGGTCCCGCTGATCACCAGGCTGAAGGAGAGGCAGAGCAGCACATGGATCTCGTCTTGGATCCGCCCCACGGGGTGGGCCCCGTACGGATCGGCATGACGTTCGCGGAAGCCGTCGCCGCGGTCACCCCTTGGGGGGCGCCCGAGGTGGAGCACGACGACGATGACGTGACGATCCGCGCGAAGTGCCGCGAGATCGGCGTCACCATCCTGCTGGAAGGTTCCGGCGAGGCCGTGACCGCGGTCGAGCTGTGGTGGCCGGGCGAAGGCCGCAGCACCGACGTCCGTGTCCTCCTCCGCGGCGACGACGTCTTCACGACACCTGCCGAGAACCTCTTCCACGCCGCGCGCGAACGCGGCTGGATCGTGGACCAGAGCGAGCCCGAGTACCCCTTCATCCCTGGGGTCTCCCTCGGCTTCACCCGCCAGACCTCCCAGGACCTCCCGCGCACGGTAGCCGGGCTCCCCGTCCACGCCACCTCGGTCCTCATCGGCGACGAGCACTACTACAACGAGCGCCTCGGCGGGTGACACACCGCGGGGTCCACCGGCTGTGCCGACCCCTTCTCGTTCCCGGGTGCCATCCGGGGGCCGCGGCGACCGGTACGGCGGCCTGAGGTCCGCTGACAGGCCCTGGCGCTGCTCCCCGGACGATGCCGGCAGGACGGGACCTGGCCGTCGGTCACTTCATCACCGACCGCCGCTGCTGAGGCTTGGGTACGACCCGCCGTACCGCCAGGTCACAGGAGCCGGGCGAAGATCCGCGCCCCGTTGTGGAACGTGAGGGTGAGGCCTTTGGTCGCCGAGGCCGTGTTCGGCCGGGTCGACCACCGCTCAATCGCCGCGACCTCCGGGCACTGCGCGCCCGCCACCGCGGCGATCCAGGCTCCGGCTCGTCGTTCACGAACGAGGCTGGGCCCGGCCGGGGCCGGGGTGCCGGCCCCGGCCTCGTCCGTGAAGCTGTCGTGCTTCGCCCCCTCGGGCAGCTGCCCGGTGAACTGCCACCGCGCCTCGCCGCCGACACCCAGCGTGATCCCGACACCGAACGGATGCCGGGTGTCGCACGCCTCCGCCAGGGTTTGCACGCGGGCGGCCCGGGGCCGGACAGTGGTGACGACGAACTCGGTGAAGCGGACAGGGCGCATCCACTTGTCCTTCTGCGGGGGGGGAGTGCCCGAGGAGGGAGACATCGGCCCCGGCCTCTCGTGCCAGGCTGCGGGCAGGCGGCCAGGGCGGGTGGAACCAGCACGCCGCCGAAGGCGGAAGGGTCCGGGCCTCAGCGGCCACCGGTGCGTACGGGAGTTGCATAGGCTCTGTCCAGCGGATTACGTGATCACTAGGATCAGGGGTGTCCGAGCCCTGTCGGTCAGTGCTGGCGGACTGGAGGGTGCGTCAGTGGCCAGTGATGCGGATCCGGTGCTTCCCGCAGCGGACGGCGAACGGGGAGTCTGTGGGAAGTCGACGGCTGCACGGATGTCTCGGGGCCGCGGTGGCGCTGGTTCTCGTGGTGCCCATTGCCATGCTTCTGGGCAGGTCCTGGAACGCCTGTGACGCGGGAGTGAACAACGCAGCAAACAGCGGCTTCCTGCTTTGGCTGTTCATCCCGGGCCTCTGGACGGTCCTGCTGCTGGCCTGGGTCGCGGTGGGCGCCCTTGTCGGGAACCGTCCCCTGCTCCATGCCCTTACCCTCGTGGTGACGCTCCTGGGTGTCGCCTGGTGCGGTATCTCCATCTTCTGGGAGGGCGCCGCCACCCCTCTGTGCCCCCACGGCGTGCCCCCATGGTGGCCGAGCTTCATCCCCGCCCCGGGTTTTTGACAGGGCGTTGCAGAATGAGGGCCCTGAGAGGCGGGAAGCTGCGGTGTTCGGCTTCCTCCATAGGATCACTCCATGCCTGCTGTCGAACGCGTCACCCGGGCCACGCTTTCCGGTCGTATTCAGCCGATATCCCTCCCTCAGCCGATGCCGCAGCTTCCCCAGCGAATCTGGTCAGATGAAGACTGGAAGCAGATCCAGCTCGGCTACGCCTCGCGGGACATGGACGAGAAGTGGGACGTCTTCACGGAGGGCGAGGTTGTCTTCCTGCACCGAAGCTGGACCGGTAACGGCGTCTTCTCGGCGACCTTCGCACCGGTTGAGGGCGGTGGATGGCGGATCGCCAGTGCCGTCTTCGAACGTGATGCCAAGCGCTATCGAGGCACGGACGACGCCTACGACTGCGTCATGCTTGAGTTGGTGATCAGCGCCATCGTCCTTGGTCAACCAGCATCTGACCTCCGCTCGAAGCTGGTGGAGTCGACGCGTCGGAAGCCGGGTTCCGCCGATGCCCTGGCAAACCTGATTCAGTTGATTCCAGGTGCAGCCTGAGGTGGCCACGAAGATGATCGCGGCCAGCACCTCGCGGTCCCCTCGCCGCCGGTGCCCACCACCCTGGGGGCGGACCGGCGCCGGCGGCACCACCCGCTGGAACAACGTCCACAGGTCTTCCGGCGCCATCCGCTCGACAAGCGCAGCAGTCATCACCCCAGACTGCCGCAAGATCATGCCAACTGAAATGACGTCTTAGTCGACCACTCGGGGCGACCGGCCAGACGCCGGATGCGCGCCGGTTCAAGCAGATGCTGGTGGAGATCTGCACGTCGTTCGTAGCGGGTGCGGAGCCGTTTGAACCGGTGCAGCCTGGCAAGGTGCGCTCGACCACCCAGCGCACCTTGCCCAGTCCGCCACCGTGCGGGACGCCGCGTCGGGCGGCCGGCAATCCGGAACTCGGGCTCCTCGACACGGTGAGTAACTGTGCACCGTGCACGCCGACACACAGGGCCAGTCCTTCCCGTTCGGGGAGCCAGGCCGCGACATCATCGACTTCGGCCTGATCGAGTCCGAGTTCCGGCACCCACTGCGGGTGACGATCTCGGTGCGCGAGGGCGCGATCTCCTCCGCCATGCTGCTGCGGCGCTTTCGCGTCGGTGTGCGCAAGAACGCCACTTACACCGCCTTCCGGGAAGTCGGCCGCGTCACCGACGGTCCAGCTGCTGCGCTACCTTTCCGACGTCCCGCTGCGCCGGCGGGTGACCGCAACCACGACGAGGTCGAGGCATCCCCCGGCTTCTCCCGAGTGGATGGTTTTGGCAAGGGCGCTGTCATCACGGACAACGAGCCCGTCGAGCTAAGGGCTGTCCGGTAAATGATCTACGAGTCGCCTCGGGCGAGGTTGTGCATCCGTGCGATGCCGAGCATGGCGTGCTGGACGCCGTCGCCTCTGAGGTGGCAGTCGCGGAGGATCTTCCTGGGCTTCCTGCGGGCGAAGACGTGCTCAACGCGGGCCCGGACCTGCTTGTGGGACTTGTTGTGTTCCTCTTTCCAGGCCGGGAGTTCGCCTTGGCCTCGCTTGCGGCGGTGCGGGATGACGAGGCCGGTGCCCGGGTAGCCGCCGTCGGCGATCGTGAGGGTCTTGCGGCTCCGACGCCGTGATCACACCAGTCACATCGAGATCATTTCGTCCATGTGACCACTTCTTCAGAGAGCCACCGGGGGCTCTCGGCGGCCGATCTCCTGAGTTGCGACACTCTGCGTGTGAGCTATCCCGCGACAGACCAGCTGTCCTCCCCCGAACGTGCCTTCATGATCAACGCCACCGAGATCGACATCCTCCCTGGCGTTTGGGGTGACCTCGACGAGCCGCTGGTCTCAGAGCCCGCCTCGGCTCTCGTCCCGATCCTCCTCCCCCTCGTCGACAGAGGATGGATCGAAGTGTGCCGGGTCGTTCCCTGGACAGCACCGGATGGCACTCTCGGAGAGCAGCCCGGGCCCCCTATCCCGAAGGAGGACCTTCCCGCTGTCCTGGCGGACGCCGAGAACTGGGAGTACCCGCCATCCGGCACGTGGCTGGGGTGCCTCACACTGACCCTCACCGAAGCGGGACAGAGCATTCCCCGCTGACACTCAGTCTCAACGGCACCCCTCCGCGCTCTGCAAGATCCTCCGCGACTGCCGCCTCCAAGCCGAAGGCGTTCACCATGCCTGCTCGGCATCGCCCGCTTACACAGCCTCAGCCTCGCCGGATGAGGCACAGCGGCGCTGGTCAATCGGCATATCGTAGATCATTTACGGGACAGCGCTCAGAGAAGACAATGCGCTTGTCACTACTCCAGCGGCAGCGCCATGCACGTGCCGCAAGGCGGAAGACTCTGACACCTATCTGTCTGGTCAGCCCGTCGCTTCCACGGCAACGCCCGGCTGCTGCAGCCGGGTCCGCATGCCCCAGCGGGCAAGAGACGGGCCGGCAGCACCCAGCGCCGCGAAGAACACCGCCGGCAGCAGCCAGCCCGCCGTGCCAAGGCCCAGCACCACCGTGGTGAGGATCGCGGGGGCAAGAGCCTGGCCCGCGCTGAAGCCGAGGCCGAGGACACCTTGGTACTGACCCTGCGCATGGTCCGGGGCAAGACCGAAGCCCAGGGCGAAGCGCGCCGAGGACTCCCAGACCTCTGCCAGGCTATGGACGAAGATCGCTGCCAGGAGCAGTCCTGCTGCCGCCCAGACCGGGGTGTACGCCGCCAGCGCCATCATCGGGCAGCTGACGAGGAAGAGGAGCCCCGCGGTGCGAAACGCCCTGCCGCCGTCGTGCGGGGTTTCGATACGGGAGCCGATCCTGGTCTGCATCAGTACGCAGAAGGCGGCATTGACGGCGAACAGCGCGGCCACCGTCCAGCGCGGCGCTTCCGTGTGTTCGGAGATCCAGATCGGCAGGAGCAGGGAGGCCACCGGGTATTGCAGTCCCATGGCCCCGTAGAGGGCGGTGAACGTCAGAAACGGGCGGTCCGTGAAAACGAGCCAGCGACGCTGCTGCGGCGGTGCTGCCAGCACCGGATAGCGGGGCAGCAGGAGCAGAAGCACCGCGCACAGGGCGAAGCTCGCCGCGTTGCCGAGGACCAGCGTGACATAGGCGCCGCGGGTGTCCGCGGCCAGCGCCAGCCCGGCACCCACCGTTCCGAGAATGACGCCCAGGTTGACGAAGGTACGCAACTTCGCCCGGAACAGGGCCGGGCGATCACCCCCGACCCGGACCACCAGAGCACCCCAGGCCGCCCCGCCCACTGCTGCGGCGATCTGGTCGACCGTCGCGATGATCGTGAGCGCGGCCCAGCTCTCGACGAGGACGAGGGCCGCCATCGACATCGCCTGGACCGCGAGGGCCAGCATCATGATCGTGCGCGCCCCGCGCCGGTCGGCGAGATGCCCTCCGGGTATGCCCGCGCACAGGCCGATCAGTCCGGCGATGGTGAGCGCGGCGCCGACCTGCACCGCGGGCAAGCCCACGACCAAGGTGAAATAGAGCGCCGACGCCGCGTTGAACAGACCGTTGCCGATCCGGTTGACGAAACTGGCGGCGATCAGCACGCGCTCCGGCTTGCTATCTCCCGCCATGCGGCCTATTCGGCCTGTCAGGCCGCCCGTGATCATGGACGGCAGGCTAACAGTGGCCGCAGTACCGCCGCAGTCCTATCAAGATCGCATACCCGTATTGCGACCCGTCGCTGGAGCGAGTGCTGGGGCCTCGGTTGCCGCACCCGGCCGTCCTCACGCTGCTGAACGATTTGGATGCCCGGCCCAAGCCGCAGCGCCACGTGTGCGGAATGCGTGCCCTTCGCCAGCCCGCTGTGCGGACCTGCCGACCGTGTCACCGAGATAGTCTCCGCCTACGAAAATCTTGCCAGAGCAAACGTTCGCGTGTACGCCGACAGAGCACGATGTGTCAGGCAAGATGCGTCCGTATCAGTGGGGGAGGGTTTGGGGTGGGTTACACATTGCAGGCGGTCATCGCGTGTGACGAGATGTTGCGCGTCGCGTCGCGGGAGGTTCCTGGAGCCCAAGTGGTGCCTCTTGGCCAGGGACTGTCGCTGATGCCGATGACCGATGAGGTCGTTGACGCCGTCACGGACGGCAGCGATGGACGGGACCTGGGATTCTGGGGACTGCCAGGGGGCTTTGACACGCTGCTGGCTCAGTGGTCTGTTGCGGGCCCGGTCGCCTATGTGGAGGCCGAATACTTCGGAGGAGACGGCGAGCAACGAGCCGCTGTCTGGGCTGACGGTGCACTGGCACTGGGTCCGCTGGATGAGCCGACGAAGAAGCGGTTCTCTCGGGCGGTCAGCCCCATCCCCCAGGCTCTGCGGCGGCTGGGCGCCCGAAGGAGTCTGGGCGAGGACGAGTTCGAGGCCATGGGGCTGGGCCGCCATCGCAGCACCGAAGACTGGATCGCCAACGCCTGCTAGGGGTGTCCGGATAGTCGTGGAGCCAGAGTCGGAGGCAGGCGAGGGTGACCATGGCTTGGTTGTGGGTGGCTCCTTTGTCGTAGCGGGCGGCCAGGGCCCGGTTCTGTTTGCGTCGGTTGAAGCAGCGCTCGATGATGTTGCGCCGGTAGGCGGCCTTGTCGAGGCGGCAGAGGGTCTCGCCGCGGCGGATGCGGCCGTTGATCTGGTCGATCCGCTCGGGAATCGTGCAGGCGATCCCGCGCCGTCGCACTTCACCCACGAGATGGTGTTCCGGCGGTGCCCCGATTGCCTGAGCACAGCATCGTGCGCGAGGACGACTTCGTCGGCCTCGCCTGTGGCAGCGATCTGCCTGCCGCGTGGAACGTGGTTCCCACCGTGCGACGGCCGGGGGTCACAGCCACTCGTGGATCGCCGCGAGCTGGACAGCTACCTCGTAGCGGACCGCGAGATTGTCGTATCGCGTGGCGACGGCGCGGTGCCTCTTGAGGCGGTTGATCCGCACTCGACCGCGTGACGTTCGCGGTAGTCGACCCCGTCGAAGTGCGGCGGCCGGCCACCGTTGGAGCCGAGCTTCCGGCGGTTTCGGGCCTGGTCGGCCGCGAGTACGCGGACCGCGTCCACGCCCTCGCGGGCGACGACCTGTAGCGAGCCATCCGGGCTCCGAGATTCCCGTGGCGGTTTGGGCATCTCTGGGTCATGCCGCAGGTAGCGGGGGAGGGGGGTGGGCCGCGGGGGCCCGTCCCGATGAGGCAGGATGTGGGGCGGGGAGGGATTTGAATGCGTTCAGAAATGCTGGGGTGGGGGCGGCGGCAGGTGCGCGTGACCGACAGGTTGGGCGCGGTGCTGACGGCATCGGTGTCGGTGATGGCCGTCGAAGCGGTGATCGGGATGATCGCGGTCGTCGTGTGGGGGCAGGTCCAGGAGAGCCCGGGTCTTCCCTACAACGCGATGGGGATCTTCCTTTTGGTGGTGATGGCGCCGCTCGTAGCGGCGGTGGGAGCCGCGCTCGGTGCTCTGCTGTCGCTCGGCGGGGTGGTTCCCCTCCTGGCGGCGGCCGCGTGGCTCGGCCGCCGTTTCTCCGGACGCGAGGCGTGGTGGTGGGTCCCGGTAGTGGCGGCCGCCGGTGCTCGCCGTGGCGGTGCTCGCGGAAGTAAGCCCCTTGGCGGGCCTGGGCTGGTGGCTCGCGGCGACGGTGGCCCTCGCCCTCGCGGCGCTGGTCGCCCGCAGGCTGCTGCTGACGGACCGCCCGTGGCTCTCCGGCGGGAACATGTTCGGGTCGGTGGTGGTGTACGGGACGCTCGCCGTCGTCGTCGCCGGTGCGCTCGCCGGCATCGGCCTGTATGCCGGCATCGGGTACGAGCCTCCGCGGTTGAGCACGGAACGGATCGCCGGGACCTGGTCCGACGGGAAGGGCGGCACGCTCGTCCTCGCGGCGGACGGCAAGGCCACGGCGGACCGCATCAAGACGTTCGCTCTCGGGGAGTCCTTCGATTCCGTGGTCCACGAGTGCACCGGGACGGGAACCTGGACATACGAGCCAGGTAGCGGACCGTGGTCCCAGACAGTGGACGTGTCGCTCGACGGTTGCGCCATGGACACCTGGGAGGTGTTCGGGAGTCTCGAGCACCCGAAGCTCTTCGTGTTCATAGGGGACCCCGACAGCGGGGACCTCTATACGCTACAACGCCGCGACCAGAGATGATCACTGCTACAACGAAGAAGAGGTAGCGCGGCGGTCAGCGGCAGATGCCGCTCAGGGGCGGGAAGCGGTGTGCCCCTTCAGGCCCGTACTCCAGTGGTGTCCGCCGCCGCAGTCGCACGTGTAGGGCCCACTGGCGGACAAATCTCACCGGGATGCCACGACGCCTTCTCCTCGCTCATGACCTCTGCCGACGACGGCACCTCGGATAGCCGGGACCCGGGCAACCCCTGCCAGGTCTTCGCCGGGGCCCGCGCGCCTCGGGGTGACGGGGGCCCCGGCGAGAGGGGCAGCAGCCGTTGAGGTCCCTTCCCGTCCTCGGGACCGCGGGCTGCACCCCCCTGTCTACGGGCTAGGTGTGCTGTCCCGGGACGTTGGTGACACGCGTGCTGGGTGCTTGAACAGGTGAGGGCCTTCTGGGTTCGGTGTGGATTGCGACATCTACCGCCGACCGCCAGGAGGCCCTCGTGTCCCACCGTAATGCCCCGCTGACGCCGACCGGCAGGTTACGTCTGGCCCGGTGTGTCGTGGACGACGGCTGGCCACTGCGACGGGCCGCGGAACGTTTCCAGGTCAGCCACACCACCGCCGCCCGTTGGGCCAACCGATACCGCCAGCTTGGCGCTGCAGGAATGCACGATCGCTCCAGTCGCCCCCACCTCAGCCCGCGCCGGACGCTTGCTGCCGCCGAGGAGCAGGTCGTACATCTGCGACGCGAGCATCGAATCGGTCCGGTGCGGCTGGCTGCCCGATGCGGCATCGCCGCCTCCACCGCCCACCGCATTCTCGTGCGCCACCACCTGCCCGCTCTGACCGCGATCGACCGGGCCACCGGCGAACCCGTCCGCCGTTACGAACGAGCCCGGCCCGGCGAACTGGTCCACATCGACGTCAAGAAACTCGGCCGCATCCCCGACGGCGGCGGTCACAAGGTCCTCGGCCACGCAGCCGGCCGAGCCAACCAGGACCGCCGCAACGGCACCGGATACGCCTAACTGCACACCGCCCTGGACGACCACACCCGCCTGGCCTACACCGAAGACCTGCCTGACGAGAAGGCCGCCACCTGCGCGGCCTTCTGCGACGAGCCACCGCCTGGTTCACCCAGCAGGGCATCACGATCGAGCGGGTCCTGACCGACAACGCCTGGGCCTACACGAAGAACACCTGACGCGACACCTGCCGCGACCTGGGTATCAGCCCCCGCTGGACCAGGCCCTGGCGACCGCAGACCAACGGCAAGGTCGAACGCTTCCACCGCACCCTGCTCGACGAATGGGCCTACATGCGGCCCTTCACTTCAGACAGCGAACGGCAGGCGGCGTTTCCCGACTGGCTGGACTGGTACAACTACCACCGACCCCACACCGGCATCGGCGGCCACCCACCAGCCAGCCGCGTCACCAACCTGTCCGAACAGCACAGCTAGGCCGTAGCGAGACGACCGGCAGCAGGCCGTACGCCTGCGGCAATCACTCGTCTGGAGGTCGGGCGGGCCGCCAGTGAACCACAGGCCGCGCCACCCGCGCGGGTCCGGCGGACGTTTTGGAACCTTCGCGAGCCATGCTCTGCCCCGCTCGAGCAGCCAGAGCCCACCGCCCTGGCCCCTAAAACACGGATGCCAGCCGGATTGTTCGGGACGACCGCACAGACACGGGGCGCCCACTGCGACGTGGGCAAACCGTCCGCCGAGGAGGAAGGGCCCTGATCCCCCGACAACGATCGGAAGGGGAGCCGGGGGAATCGAGCATCGCGCTGATGCGAGCCGCGCCCGCCGTGGCGTTCGGGGTCCCGATCAGCCATGCCCTCTGCCCGCAGGGACGTACCGAAGCATTGGGTATGCGTGACAGCACCTGGAATCACATCGACCAGGGCAGCGGCCAGGTTGAGGAGCGATCCAAGCCTGTCGTTTGACTTCAGGCGTTCGGCGGGGTCGCTGAGGTGGTGACCTGGGCTGTCCAGTAGCCGGGTTCCCGAGGTGGATCCCAGGCCACGTCGACGTCGGCTCCGTGGAAGTCGTGCGCGAGTCCCACCACCATGGCGGCCGCGGCGGCCCGTGCCTCGGCTGGCTCGGTGTGGGCTGGTACATCGGTAAGGCGCCCGCAGAGCATCCCACCTTCCCCCGTGAGAACACTGTGGCGCCAGCCCTCAGGCGTCGCCGTCAGGACGATACTCTTCGGCATGCCGAACGGAGGCCGCCCGTTCTTGACCCGCTCTCGTCTCACCATGGAGCTATCCAACCTCGTCGGCCACCTGGCAGTTCACGTGGGCGGAAGTTCAGCTGCTCGGGTCGCCTCCCCGGTACAGCCGCCGACCCAGGACCTGACGCCAGCCTCAAGTACGCACGCCCACCGCCCACTGCCCGCCGCTCACACCCCGCCGCCGACAGCACCCGCTCGCACCATAGGGTCGGAACAGTTCGACCGAAGACCTCCCGGCCCCCACGGCCAAGCACTGGCAGGACTGCACGGATGTGTACGACTTCCTGGACCAGATCCGTCTCCGGCCCGGCATGTGGCTGCCCGCAGGCTCACTCCTGCACCTGCAGCCCATGCTCACCGGCTACCGGGCAGCACTCGGCGCACCGTACCGACGAACCCTGGGCTTTCTGGCCCGAAGGCGACTTCAGCCGTTGGCTCCGTGAGTATCGCGACACATAGCCGGCTCCCTACCTGGGCAGCCGAGATCGAGCGCAGCACCCCCGACGGCTCAACCCCCGTCGATGAGTTCTTCCGCTGCTCGACGCCTACCGGAGCGACGCGGCGGCGCAGACTCCGGAGCCCACCGCCACGACTACTCGGCTTCTCGGCATCGATTGCGTAATCAACATTTTCGTCACCCTCCTCTGGCGCAAGCGTCTCCTTACACAGGCGACCGAACGTCTCGAAGCCGCAGCTTCCGCGTGATCCGCCTGGAAACCGGCCAAGGGAACACGGAGCGAGACACGCACCGTGCCATGGCCGTCGCCCTGGACTTCCCCGACTGCTACGGGCACAACCTGGACGCGCTCAACGACTGCCTCGGCGACGTGGCCTGCTACGGCGGCTACGACGATGCTCCCGAGGGCGCCGGACCGGTCCTCGTCTTCACTGACTACGACCGGTTCGCGACGACCTGTCCCAGGGCGGCCCAGGTCGTCCTGGACATCATCGCCGACCAGGCCCGCCGGGCAGCCGTACTTCGCGCTGCCACGGGCCGAACCGTTCGGGCAGGTCCCTCCAGGGCACGCCGGTGCGGAACTTGAACACGATGCCCTCCAGGACCTGGCGGTGATCCCGCCACCGGCCACGAGCTCGGCCCACAGGCGGTAGCAGCGGTTCAATCACCGCCCACGCGGCGTCGGAAATCTCCCTATCCCTCACCACCGGACCAACGATCCGATGATCGGAAAGACACTCCCCTAGCCCGGTGGTGGGGTACCTACACAGCGGTCGACGAAGACGACATGCTCGACGCCGACAAGCGCCGCGCCGTCACGGCTCCCTTCGGGCAGACCTGGCCCGGTCTCGCACCCGGTCGGGAGATGACAACGAACCCCGATCAACTGGCCGCCGAGTTCGCGCAGGCGTTCCTCGCTGACCGCCCCCTGACGCGTCTGGGGCTCGTCGCCGCAGCATCCGGTGCCGAGGCGCTGACAGCCGCGGGCTGGGCCGGCCCCTGCAACTACGACAACGACACCGCGAAGTTCTCCGCAATCGTCCGCGACTGGGAGCATCGGTTGGGCGCCCGTGTCGTTGCGGTCGGCTTCTCCACGCTGCATCTCAGCATCGCCGCGCCGCCAGCGAACGAGCATGAAGCTCTCCTGGTCGCGGCCGAGCACTTCGCCTTCTGCCCGGACAACATCTGGCAAGGCAGCCGGCCGTACGCTGGCCGCATACGCCGAGCGGATCACCGGCGTCCATCACTGGGACTTCTGGTGGGACTAATTCGCTTCCCAGGAACGCTCGTCCATCCCGGGTGAAGCGTCCCTCAAAGGCCCTGCGCTCCGGCTGCTGCACCGCAGGCGCCCGCTCCTACTCCCCAGGGGGAAGCTCGCCCGGGCTCTCCAGAACTCAGGGTCCCGTGGTCCGGTGAGCCACTGGATGAACCGATCTGCCGAAGTCTCGAAAGCGTCAGCCAGCGAAGTGGTTCCGACGACAGTCCGTTCGACCGGGTCGATGTAGTGAGCGTTGTGGTCCACCTCGCACCAGCAGGCCACGCTGATGGCCGACCAGACACTGAGAAGGCCTTCCTCGGTCCACTCCACGTCGAGTGAGACCTCGAGCCAGTCACCGCCTTCGTCGTAGAGCGAGACCTCAGCCAACAGGACCTCCGGGGTTCCGGCCTTGGCCCGTCCCGGAAACGTGACGTGCTGCGGGAACCACTGCCAGACCTGGGGCTTCCTCGATACCTGGGCGCCATCGATCGCATCCGCCGAACGCCGGATGCGGTCGAGATCGGCGACACCAGCGTCCGGGAAGAGGGCCTCCAGGGGCACGGCATCGAAGGTCCCGCTTGGCGTGTTCATGAGCCTGAGCATGAGGATCACCAGCTTCAGGGGCAAGGCTCGAAGTGGCCCCAGACCTAGAGTCGTGGCCGTGACCGAACCCCTGACGAGCGAGCCCCTGAAGGACTTCCTGAACACCATACGAGCCGGTGAAGTCCGTACCGGCCGCGTCATGAGCATCGAGGACCGGGAGGTGCTCGTCGAACTGGACGGGTTCTCCGGCCCCAGGAAAGCAGTGGGGTGTATCCCTCGCGGTGATCTGACCCGCAAGGCGATCGGGCATCCATCCGAAGCCGTGAGCATCGGGCAGCGGCTCACCTTCGAAGTGATAGCCGTCGACTGGCAGCAGGAGCACGTCTGGGCCTCCGCTTCAGCGTGCGAGGACCCGGCTCTGCGAGCATTCCTTCTCGGCCTTCGGCGCGGCGCAACACACCAAGGCCAGGTACAGAGCGTCCACAACTTCGGTGTGTTCGTGCACCTCGACGGCGAACCGGTCGATCAGTGCACCGGTTTCATCAGGCCCCCCGAACTGAGCTGGCGGTGGATCGACCACCCCACCGACGCCGTCACGGTGGGCCAGCGCGTCGTAGGCGAGATCATCGACGTGGACACCCGGCGTGGACAGGTGCAGCTGTCGCTGAAGGCTCTCCAAGAGGACCCGCTCGTTCCCTTCGCGGACCAAGCAGGCCTTGTCGCCACCGGCCAGGTCACCAAGCTGATCCCGTTCGGAGCCTTCGTCCGCATCGCCGACGGCGTCGATGGCCTCGTACACAACACCGAGTTCCGAGACGAGCCCGTCGAGCACACCGACCAGATCGTAAGCGAGGGAGACGAGATCACCGTACGAATCGTCGAGGTCGACCTCGTGCGCCGCCGCCTCACCTTGTCCGCCAGGAATCTGCCGCAGACGGGAAACGATCTACCTGAGAACGGGAAGCGATCTCCAGTTGCCCTGTACCGCACCAGATCACCGCCACTCGTGAACAACCCCTTGCACACGTCAGATCACCAGAAAGGCGGTGATCGGCGCGATTACCAGCACCCTGCGCCGGCCGCAGACGCTCGTGCTGAGCCGCCTCGACGAGGCCGGGACGCTGCGGCCGATCGGCCGCAGTACGCCGCTGTGGTCGGACGCGGCCCGCGCCCTGGCCGAGCGACTGACGCCGGCAGGATCCGAGCACCCGTGGGAGGCGTGCGGTTCACGACCTCCTGGAGGTCGCGGACGCCGTTCGATGTCGTGCTGGTCGAACCGAAGCTGATCGCCGAGATCATGGTGGACACGGCGCAGGAGCGCAGTCCTGGCGACACCCGGTGCGCTTCACCCGGCTCCGGCTGGACATCGGGGTCAGGGACATCCCGCCCTTCGGCGCGGGCGCCGAGCCTGCCAGCGGCTGACCGCCTCGCATTGCTCCCGAAGTGGTGCGGCGGCGTCATGAGCATCCCGCTTGTTTCGTCGCCCCCGATCTGCTGCTCAGCTGTCGGCGTCCCTTCGAAGCCGACGATGAACCACACGAAAGCAGCTACTACTTCACCTCCGGGTTGCTGGCCCAGCTCGGCTGCTACGACTGCCCCAGCCAGGGCGGCCAATCGTGCGGCCTTCCCTCGCCCCCTCGCCAAACCCCTGCACGCCCCGCCACCGTCCGGGTGGACGGGCCGCTGTCCAGGGCGGTCCTTTCCCAACCCGCTGCGCCGGCGTCATTCGGCACCGACCGAGGAGCGGTTTGAAGCGGACAGGGCGCCGCAGTGGGCCATGGTCGAGCATTTCCTAGGGTGAGCCCATGACATGCACCCCCTGGTCCTCGCCCACAGCGGTCGCGTCCGCCACTGGGCCGCTACCGTCCGTCGATTGGATCGATCAGGTCGACACCGACCCCATCCGCGCCCTGGAGATGCTCGTCCTCGGCTGGTATCCCGCGGAGGACACCAAGCTCGACCAGGAAGCGCTAACCGACGACGAACTCGTCGGCTTGCCGCAGGCACTTGCCGCCTTCCACCGCCTCGCCCGCCTTCGCCCCGCCCTCCACCGCTTCAGTGACCCGGTGCTACTGCGTCCCCGGCACACCTCAGGCCCGCTCGGCGGCCGACTGGTTTTCGCGGCCGACAACCAGGGCTGCAGAGACTGGTCCATCCCCTGGCCGCCCCAGCACCCCGCCAGCACCGACCCCCACGTCTGGCTCACCGAGGACCCCTGGCACGACGAGAACCCGGAGAGGATCCTCGAAGCGGAACCGCTCAGCCGCTTCCTCCTCCAGTTCACCCTGCACGAAGCCAGCGGCATCGCGCCCTTCAACGCCTGGACTCTGGTCATGCCCGTCAACCGCCTCGAACCGCTGTGGGACTTCCTGCGCCCGGTCCCCCTCAGTCCCTTCCTTCCCACCTACGGGGCCGACCGGTTCTACGCCGCCCCCGGATTGCTCGCGAGCGTCAGCGTCGACGAGAATCAGGCGACCGTCGCTTTCGGCGCACTTCACCGTGAAACCCTCGCCTCTCTGCGCCGATACGACTTTCCCTGGGCGCGCTTCGATGAGTAGTCCCCGGCCACGTGGATCATCCGAATGAGCCACGGCACAGGCCCGACTCGGCTTCACGGACATGCAGGCCGTCGCAGCTCAGAGCCGGTTCACAAGCTCCTGCGGGCGGTAAGTCGACGGGCCGCTCAGCCTTCATGTGGCCGGAGAGACGTCCCTAGGGTGCCCCTGCGGGTCTGGCTCAATACAGAGCCTGGGCGAATCATGCTCCGGCTCGACTTCGAGCTGTGCTGGGTCACCACATGGATGGACTGGCAGGTCAGGCTGAAGCCGCCCAGCCCACCCGACCCGCGGACCGCAGCCCGACCGGCGACGTGTCATCCCACCGTCGTCGCCCTGGAGGACCTGCATGGCCGCCGCAGCCGGCCCGCTCGTGATCGCCGCGGCCCTTTCCCAAACCCCGGACGCGGGCGCGCGCTGCAGCGCCTCGTGGGAGCCGCCCCGGCCGCCCGGACCGGCGACGTCCGCCAGGCTCGCGGCCCTGACCGAGCCAGCGCTCGCTGTGTTCGACAACGCCGCCGCGACAGCCGAGCGCCACCCTGATACCTTCCCCACCGGCCCTACCGAGGCCATCTTCTGTAGTCTCTACGGCCCAGGAGGTGCTGTGGGAGAAGTGGCCAGCGCAGTAGAAGAAGATAACTACGCCTTGAGGAGCGACGAGGACGAGAGCGACTTCTGGGGCTTCGCGCAGGAGGCCGGAGGTTTGTTCACCCCGAGTGAGGACGGTCTGCGCCAGGTCGAACTCCTGGGGTGCTCGCCCCGGGGAGCGCTCCTGACCTGCCTCGATCACCTCGGCCGCCGCCGCGCAACTGCAGGCAGCGCGCATCTGGCCTTCCTCGACACCGAAGGCGTCGAGATGGGTTCATACTTCGTCAGCAATGTCACCGCGACCGCAGCCAAGCCGTCACCACGCGGGGATGGCCTTCTCGATGTCACTGTCCGCCTGTGGTGCGACGAGCTTCTCCCTGGCTCGGCCTGGGTGTGGGAATTGCTCCGAACGGGGCAGCTGGACCGGAAAGGCCTGTGGCACTCCCTGGACCCGGAAGGACGGAGAGCCTGGTTGTCCGTGGCCTTGTGGTCACGGCACTACCAACGTCGCGAACACCCCGAGGACGCTGCGCCAGGAGAGGTGTTCACACTGGACGGCCGACAAGTCGTGGACGCGGACAGCTTCTACTGTGCGCTGGGTGAGGCCATCAACGGGTCCGGCGGGTACTTCGGGTGGAATCTTGCTGCCGTGGACGACTGCCTCCGCGGGCGTTTCGGCGCCACACCACCGTTCACTCTGGAATGGCAGAACTCAGACATCGCGAGATCACAGCTGGCCGGCGGCCAAGCGAGCGACAGGGACACCGGCGCCGATTTCGACGTGCTCCTGGAGATCTTCACAGACCACGGCATCGACGTCCTGCTGCGGTGAAACAGGGATGCCTGCTTCGTCCAGCTGGACTCCTCCGATTCAGCCGCTTGGTTATCGGAGTGACGAATGACTAGTTCAGGTGGGTATCGCTGCGTGGGGGAAGCCGTACGTGTCGCGTGCGTTGCGGCGGACTTGCACGATCCATCCGAGTCCGCGGGGCCGAACGAAACGCGGCGGCTGAAACCACTGGACTGCTGGTCAGCGGACCTGTCAGGGTTCGTCTCGTGGAGATTCTTGATGTCCTGACCAGCATGGCGAAGACGGGTCGGCTGGGCCCGGTGTTCAGTGGAGCGGACTGGAGCACTGTGACCTCTATGCTCGGCAAGCCGTGCGACATCGGCTCGATGAGCCGCAAGAGAAAGTGGCCGCGACTGTTCGCCTACGGAGACCTTGAGCTGAGTGTCTGCCGTGGCCGAAAGGTTTCTCTTATCTGCGTTCAGACCTGGCGTGACATCATCGAACTTCCTCCATCGGTTACCGGAGGGACGGGCACCTTCCCCGCGAGGCTCAACCACACGGACATCGTTTCCGCCCTGGAGAAAGCTGGCTGTTCCTGGGAGCCGTATTCTCCATCGACCTTCGGCAACCAGTGCTCCCTCGTGGCGATCCCGACAGGAGCGAACTTCACCTTCGAGATCCCCGAAGGCGAAGATCCCGTGCTGAACGCCATGGGGCTGTCAGGCGACGGACACGACTGCTCTGTCAACTCGTGAAACAGTCATCGCTCCAGTGACCGCCAACCGCTACTCAAGCTCGGCGACCAACGTAGTCGCTGCAGACGAACCAAGCCATTATCGCCGTCCCGGGCGCCCCTGCCTTGAGCATTGTCACCCGAGGCATCGCCATCCGATATGCCAAGGCTGCCGAGTCCTACGAGGCGGCCTTCGCTCTCGCATCACCTCTGATGTGGGCACCAGCGCCACGCTAAACGGGGGGCTCCGCAGAGTACCCGTCCTCCCTGAGACGGACGAGTTCGGTCATTGCCTGGGCGGCGCGCTGTTCGGCGACTGTGGGGTGGGCGGCTATCGCCTCGGCCGCCTGCCCTTGCTGGACCAGGACCTCGAACAGCTCCTCACGTGCTTCGATGGCGCCCAGGTCGCGCAGTTCCGCCGCGGCTTCAGCAAGGTGGCCGGCGGCGCTGAGGAGACCTGCTCTGAGGATACGGGGGTCGGTCCACGGATCGGGATGGGCTTCGACCACGGCGATCGCTTCCTCGGCACGGCCGAGACCGGCAAGGGCGAAGGCCCGCCACCAGTGCTGGAACTCCTTGTGGCCGTGGTGGGGCACGGTAAGGGGATGGTCCAGGAGGTGGAGCAGTTCTGCCGGCCGGTCGAAAAGAGAGTAGACGAGTGGGGCCAGGAGGTTGGAGCAGTCGTACCAGCTGAAGCCGGGTTCGGCCACGGCGATCGCGTCGTCCAGTCGGCCGTCCTGGAGCAAGACCGAGGAGAGCCAGGCCCGGTAGCCGACCCAATCGTCGGCAGCGATGGCCTCACGCATCACCCTCTCGGCCTCCTCGGCCTGCCCGTGGTCTCGCAAGGCGCCGACGTAGATGTGCAGGAGGGTGCGTGCGTCCTGTCCGTTGACCAGCTCGCGCAGTTCATCGAGACGGCCCTGGCGTGCCAGTAGTTCGGCGTAGGCGGTGAGGGTGTCCGCGGAGAGGAAACGGCGCGCGGCTACGTCCTCGCCGAGGATTCGGATCGCCTCGTCGACGCGGCCCGCACGCTCCAGAACCTGGGCCTGGAGCTCCGGGGCATCCGAGCGGGAGTAGTCCCATCGGCCCTCGTCGCGGGCGCGCCGCGCGGCTTCGGCATGCGGGGCGATCAACACCAGCACCCGCTCATCACGGTCCTTGCCTTTGGTGATCTCCACCAGGACCGTCCGGATCCACGACTCACCGATGTGCGGCACGAGCAGGTCAATGGCCTCATCCACGCACCCTGTCTTGGCGAGCAACTCGGCGATGCCACGGCACACGATCGGTGAAGCGCGGCCCTCCTCGTCCGGGTGCATCAGATCCAGAGCCTCAGCCACCCGGCCCGCCCGCAACAGGATCTCCGCCTTCGCCCAAAGAGCTGCCCGCCACCCGGTCGCGACGAACGGCTCCATCACCTCCAGCGCCCGCCCGAACTCACCCGACCGGCACAGCTCCTGGGCCGCACGTTCCGCGCAGAACCACTCGCCGCGTTCCTCTGCCGCCCGGATCACCAGGTTCAGGTGGCCGTGCTCCAGCAGGAGAGTCACTTTGCGGGGAGAAAGCCCACCGTAGTTGCTGGCCTGCCATGAAAGATCATCTGTGTTCACGGCTGGAAGCGTAGAAGCAGCCACCGACATCACCGCCACGAGGCAGTCGATCACTCGGCTCGACCTACGGCGATGTCAACACGTCCATCCGCCGGGCTCCGGCTCGCGCTCGGGCTGACGGATGCCATTTGACGACAACTCCCAGGGTTGATGGCTCTGTGGCGAAGATGACGTAGCACGGCGTCGAGTGGCAGGTGCGGGTCCTTGTCCGGTGCCCAGTGCTCGCAGACGCCGCGGATGGCGCATGCCACGTCTGCTGGAAGGCCGGCGGCGTGAGGTGTCTGGGCGGCTGTCGGCATAGGGGCATTTCTCCCTAGTTGCGTACGAACGAACCTCCCCAGCTCTGACCGCAGGCAGCGGCAGTGCGGCAGAGGATCTCGGTTGAGATCGGTACCCCGACCAGGGACACTCGCGCGATGAGCCACAGCACATCGCCTGAACCGATCGAGCGAGGGTGGGACGCGCCCTGGTATCGGGTCCGCACGGAGAGCTTCCAGGCGTCGTTCCTGCCCAGCGACGGCGAGGACTTGGCCGAGGTCTGCCACATCGATGTCTTCGTGACTTTGACGGATGGATCTCGTTGGACCGCGACCGTGTTCACCGTCGCGGAAGTCGAGCACCTGATGAATCTCTGGGCCGGGACCGACGAGGCCCTCGAGGGCCGCTACTTCTGGGTCTCGGACGGCCTGATCGTCAGGGATCCCGGCATCGACAACATGACCGACGTAATCGCCGGACTGATCGAGAACGGCGAGTTTCCCGAGATCTTTCAGCGGGTGATCAGCAACTGATCAGTGCTCGGACGGCGGAAGCGACCTGGGGCGTCAGGCCACGTCGTTGTCCCGTTCGATCGCCTTTTCATCCGTACGCGGGTGGGGACGTTCACGTGTACGCCGACAGCGGCCTCGTCCGTCTCCGGCGTCCAGCGCCAGGGCCTTGCTGCCACGCTGGGCGGGAGACCGTCCACCCTCCCGGGCACTGCTGCCTCAGGTTCAGACGAGCAGGAGAGCCGGGTGGGGGTCACGGTCCAAGGACACGCGCGGTAGGTCCACCTCGCAGTGCCTCCCCGCCAGGGTCAGCAGAACGGTCTCGACGCTCTCCGCAGCAGTCAGGTTCGGGACTCCCGCCGCCACAAGGCCCGCCGCCACCCTGCCCCAGAGTCGCGCCCGGCGCGGACCGCTCCAAGGCGCCCCGGCCCTCGACCGGCTCGAAGAACGCGGCGACCTCCGGTCCACGGCATGCGCGAACCATAGGGGCGGCGTGCCGCTGTCCAACGCGACGACGCACTCGGTGCCCAGCGACACCCGCTCCAGCGTCTGAGTCTCCATACCCTCAGCGCTCGAGCGCTCCAGCGAGAAGGCCCACGCGCCGCAGACGCCCAGACGCGTCACCGCGCCCTCGTCCATCGCCAGCGGATACCGCGGGCATGACGTCACCTGGATCCCCGCCCAGACGAGCCACGAGCGAGTCCACGTCCAGCCCGCGGGTCAGCAGCAGGCAGTAGGTGTCGCGGTTTTCAGCCAGCCAGCGGATGCCGTCCATCGGTCTCACCCGTGTCTCTTGAGGTGACTGGCGCCTGTGCTGTCGGCCGCTTGTTCAATAGCTGCCTCGCCGCCTCGACCGCTTCTCTGCTCAGTTCTTCGAAGGAGACGCCCCAGCTCTTCTCCCAACCGTCCAGGTTGTGCGCGCAGCCACGAGGGGTTCCAGCTCTTCGGGGTAGTCGAGGTCAAAGGCGATGTCTGCCCAGATGAGGTGAGTGCCGGCGGCGGGATCCAGGG
This sequence comes from Streptomyces changanensis, assembly GCF_024600715.1. NCBI lineage: Bacteria > Bacillati > Actinomycetota > Actinomycetes > Kitasatosporales > Streptomycetaceae > Streptomyces > Streptomyces changanensis. The sequence continues at coordinate 27,521 of NZ_CP102333.1, read as the reverse complement.
ACCCGTCGGCGATCCGGCCGGCGATCCAGTAAGCCATCGCCCACTTTGCGGCCTCGGGGTCCGCGGGCGGTTGGAAGAGCAGACCCAGCTCCTCCAGTACCTGGTCGAAGAGAATGGGGGCTTCCGGCTCTTCGCTGCGGAGCAGGCCAGCTAGCATGGCGAGGGACGGGCTCTCAACCCCGGCGATCAGCGCGCCCACCCCTGCCTGAATGAGTCGGTCAGACCCGACGTGCCTGCCGAAAGCCCTCTCACGCGCGATGTGTCTGAGCTGATCGAGGGCGTCGTCTGGGGTCATCAAGTCTTCTCGCTCGGGCAGCCGGGAGGAGAAGGCTCGCACATCCGCCGACGCCGCCGCCATCGAGTTCCTCCGGCCATCGCTGATCACGACATGAGGACGTACTTCCGTAGGAGGGGGGCGGCCTGTGCACGTAGAGGGTGACCATCGCTCCGTCGAGCAGCACCTGATCCGCTGCCCCCGCCCCGCCCTGCACCGCACCCGCTGTGCCGGGCTGTCCGGTTCCGGCCTGTGTGTGTCGGCTCGCCGGCTCCACGGTGTAGCGGTGAGCAACGAGGAGATGCGGTCGGCCGACTGGGTCGAACTGCCTGTGGCCGACGAGGCTTTCGTCGCGGCGCTGAGCGCGCAGGGCGAGCCGGAAGCACGGGCTCTTGACCGGTGGTTTCGTTCGGCGGCTGGCGGAGACCGAGGAGCCGTGTCTGCGCGGTGCCGCCAATGCGCTGCTGAGCCTTGCAGGTGCCAGGGAAGCGGTGGGCCTGAACGACGTGGCCACCGCCCAGGTCGACGCCCGACCCGGCCTTTCTCATGCTTGGGTCGCGGCGCCGGACGACGAGCCCGTCTCCGCCCCGAACCGTCCGGTGCGATACCGGCTGGCCGCCGGCCCACCTGCGGGTGGCGGCAGTGCGGCGATTCTGCTGGCCGGGTTGCTGATCACCATCCTCAACAGCAGTACGGCGTAGGGTGGCTGACATGTCACGTACCCGGGGAACATGGAACACCAGGGGCATGTGGGCCGGGGGCGCGGCGCTTGCCGCCGTGCTGGCCCTGTCGGCGTGCTCCCTGCTCGGTACCGGCGAGACCGGCAGCGAGGTGCCGGTCAAAGGCGGCGCGGGCGCAAGCGCGGCCGCTTCCGTCAGCCCGACCCCGTCCTACACGACGCCGAGCGACTGGGACGAGCCGGAGCGGTGGGCGGCGCTGCCGCCAGGGCAGCGCACCGACGAGCGCGGCAGCCAGGTCGGATACCCGCACACCGCCGAGGGCGCCGTGGCGATGATGGCAGCCGCCAATACCATGACCGTTGAGGGCGGGAAGTCGTCCGTCGACGAGCAGCTGCGCATCTACCACTCGTACTTCAGTACGGACGACCAGTCGGCCGAAGGTACCGAGGCGGTCGAGCGTCAAGCGACGGACACGGACACGATGCTCGCCCGGCAGGCGGGGGTGCGCGCCGGGCAGCCGCTGCCGTCCGGCGCCTACACGCGCAGCCACATCGTCGGCTACAAGATCATCAAGGAGTCGGGTGACGAGGTCAGCGCATGGCTGCTGGGCCGCGTGGTGCAGAAGACCGGCGAGATCGAGAAAGAGAACGGCTTCTTCACCCGCACCCTGGCCGGCGCCCAATGGCGGGGCGGCGACTGGAAGCTGACGACGACCGCCACGGAGCGCGCGCAGCGAGATGCTCAGATTGAGGGCAAGCCGCCGATGGCGGCGCCGGGTGACATCATGTTCAACCGCGCGGAATGGACGGCCATCCGAGAGGCGTCGTGAGACGTCGGTCGACCGCACTGCTTGGCCCTGGTCGCGGTCTTCAGCCCATTGGCGCTGCCGCCACCCGCGGTCGAAGACTGGTCCGATCAGTAACGGCAACCAGCTGGCCTGCCGGACCAGCAGCGGCCCGGTCATGGGCGTCAACGGCAAGGTGGCCGGCGCCAGCGGGCTGATCGGCTCGCACCTGTTTCGGGGGGCGCGGGGATGTGCGGTGCCGGCGCCGAAGAGGGGGTCCGACTGCGGGAGACGGCCGACGTACTGCTCGGGAAGGTGAAGCGGCCGGGCGGCTATCACCGCGCCCGTCCCCAGGTCGTGGCGGGCGCGAACACGCACATGGCCGAGAAGGGTATCCCGCTCGCGCAGCACAACAACGACCTCGGGACTGGTGGGCTCGCATGTTGAGGTGCCGCGTATTCCAGCTCCAATCGCCACGAGTGGTCGCTTCAGGTGAGGGGAGCGGTGTTAAGGGTCCGGCCCGGAGTGGGTATGTTCGTCCGGTGGCACAGTCGAAGCGCTTCGGGGGAGTGTCGGTGGACGTCGTCGCGATCATGGAAGCGCTGGCTGAACAGGGCGTAACGGTGCTGGTCAAGGCCGACACCGAGCGGATGGCGGAGAGGCGCAAGCCTTGGACCTTCGTCGCCAGTGGAGCACCGTCGCGCGAGGACGTCCTTGTGCGAACGGACGCCGCGTCGATGGAGCAATGCCTCGCAGCGTGTTTGCCCCGTCTGCGTGAGCTGGGCTTTTCGTTCCCTGAGTGAGGAAGCGACGTCGCGGTTCACCGGGTGTGGTCGCCGGGGGCGTGTCGGCTCCTGGTTCTTACTGTTTCGGTGACCAGGTGGGTGGCTGTCTTGTCGTTGTAGCCGAGGGCCGAGCTCGTCGAGGCTGCCGATGAGAAGGAGCTGACCAAGACCATCGCCCGCTACGGCCGCGTCGACATGCTCTCCGTCGACGAACTCAGCTACATGGAACGCGACCGCCGCGGCGCCGAGCTCCTCTTCCAGGTTCTGACCGAGTGCGAGGAAAAGAACAACGTGGCGATCGTCTCGAACGACTCGTTCGGAGGCTGGACGAAGACGTCCACCGATCCCCGGCTTTGCGCGGCCACCGTCGACCGGCTCACCTTCGGCGGCAACATCATCCAGACCGGAACCGAGTCCCACCGCCTCGACGCGACCGAAGCTCAAGCGGAGCGAGCAGTCGGCTGAAAGACCGCCGAGCTGCGCCATGAGGCGCTCACGGGGTTCCAGCTTCGATCTCCCGCAGCAGTTCCGCGTCATCGCCATAGAGCTCAAGACTGAACAGCAGACCGAACCGGGTCAGCAGCGCTGCCAGATCCTCGAACCGTTGAGGATCGACAACTCCGTTCAGGAGCGTCCCCTCGTCGGTCGGGTCGACCTCGATTCGACACCAGCTGGCCTCGACCTCATACGACTCACACGACGAGCCTGATGTGGAACTCCAACCAGCCCCGACGAACCGCTCGGCCACCAACGATGCACTCGAGGCTCCTACCAGGCCACCACACAGGTTGTTGTTGATCTCAAGCCAGACCGGATCGAGCGACTGTCCCTCATCGGATATGTCCACAGCTGGATTATGAAGCAAATCCTGCAACCCTCGATCGAACACACCATCGACATCAAAACTCGGCTCTGGCACAGATCTTGGGGATTCGTCGCGAAGTGTACCCCGTTGTTCGATTGCGAGGAGACAGGTTCGCGTGAGATCGCGTACGCCTTGTCGTCAGACGATCGGAAGTGACGCTTTCTCAGGTTCTTGCCGGCGGCTGCTGTAGTCGGTCGTTGACCGTGATGGTGCTGGTCATGCAGACCGATGCACCGTTCTGAGAGTCGCTGGTGTTCGAGGGGATCGACGATGTGGACGTTGAGGCGGTTACGGCCGCCTTCGGCACGGTCGAGGTGATGGCGAGAGGCCGCGCGGTGGGGGCGGCATGTCCGGACTGTGGTCGCTTCTCGGACCGAGTCCACGACCGCTATCAGCGCAGGCTGAAGGACCTTCCGCTCTCTGAGCAGGGCTTTGTGATCCGGTTGACGGTCCGGCGTTTCACCTGCGGAGTGGCGGACTGCCCGCGCCGGAGGTTCGCCGAGCCGTTCTCCCGGTTGGCTGCCCCGCACGCACGGTTCACCATGCGGCTCAACCGCGCCTTGGAGCGGATGGGGCTCGCGCTGGCCGGGCGGGCCGGCGCTCGGCTGGCAGCCCGGCTGGGCTTCGGTCGGGGACAACTTCACCAACGCCGTCACGAACTGCTACGTCTTGTTCATGGGGGTGTGCGACCCGGCCGACTACACGGGCAAGGCGGACCAGGCGGTCGAGGACACCGGGACAGCCATCAGCCAGATCGCGGCCGCCGCGCCGAACGCGCGGATCGTGCTCATGGCTACCCCCGCCTGGTCAGTGCCAGCCAGTGCGTGACAGCGGACTTCGACACTCTGAACTGCCTCGCCGACTACGTACGGGACAAGCAGAAGGCCAAGGTGGAGGAACTGCGCAAGGCGGGGTACAAGGCTGCCTTCGCCGATCCGATCCCCGCCTTCCGGGGGACACGGGATCTGCGACGGCGACGAGTGGATCACCCGCCTCGTGGCGGGGCCGAACGGGGACGGCGACTTCCACGACGGGGATCCGGCCAACCAGGCACCCTGCCTGTCCTGGCCCGGGGAGAACGTCTGTGCCAGCCTGGAGTCGTTCCACCCGAAGAGCGCCGGTACAACGGGCTATGCTCGCGTCATGGACCAAGCACTGGTCGACATGGGGTACAAGGGCAATTGGTGGCAGCTGACGAGACGGGCAGCGCGGTGGTCGCGAGGCGGGCGAACCGCCTCGCGACCGCCGGCTGCCTGACCATCCTGATCGCTCTGATCACCGTTCTCGGCGTCCTCGCCTCCTGGTTGTGGTATCGGCACTGGCACGACGGGAAACTCAGCAGTGAGCGCAGGGACAGGGCGTCCGCATCGGTCCTGGAGCAGGCCCGTGCCACGGCGGACGCCACGGCCCGCGCGCTCGGCACGAGCGGCGCTACCGGCACCGACGCTCTCATCGGCGTGATCTGGCGGCACACGCAAGCTCCCGTGATCACCTACGACGCGTCCCACCGCGAGTTCACCGCCACGGCCGCGAGATCCGCCCTGTACGACGAAGAGGCCCTGCTCCCCGGTGGTGGGCCCGTCCGGGTGACCCGGTGCATCGTCTTCGCCTACGCCCACCGCCCCGGTCAGCCGTGGACGTCGCGGGTCTCCGAACGGGACGGCGACGTATGCCGTCCGGGCACCGCGATCGCCGGTCTGGTACGCATCGCGCAAACGCGCATCGCCAGCATGCCCGCCGGGGATCTGACGCGAGCCGGAGTGCAGGAGGCCCTGGATCCGACGGGGCGGCTGCCTTCCTACGACGTCAGGAGCGCGGTGCGCACGGCAGGCCTGGTGACCGTCTCCATCCTGCTTTCCAGCCCGGACACAGCGGTCGGTCAGTGCTACCGCTTCACCCGGCCCGTCGCCGGCGACGGCGGCCAGGGCTCCGCCACAGCGGTTCCGGTGTCTCCGTGCTGACCCTGCATCCCCTGGCGCCTGGACGACGAGGTGGAACCGCGCCCCGGGCGAAGACCCTGAGCGCGGTCCCGCTCGCCGTACTGGCAAGGCCCCCGGAGGACCCTTCCACCCCGCGCCTGCGCCCGCACCGTCCCGGCCGGGTGCGGGCGCGGGGGAGTTCGCCCGGCAGGCGGCGCCTCGACCTTGAGTGTCCGGGGTCGGTGGTCAGGCTCGCTCCGGCCCCCGCCGGTATGGAGTGCGTGGGACAGGCCCTGGTCCTCGGGTGATGGGACCACAATACGGCCGGGGCCGCCCCCGCACTCGATCGACCGCCGGGGCCCGCACTCGGCAGCCCGTGGCCCTGCGGTCCGCTCGGGGCGCACCTCTCGTTCCACCCTCAGGAGAACCCCGGCCAACGGCCATCGGCCCTGCCCTGAAACAAGTCCTTAGACCGTGTCCTATGTGGTGAGGCGGACCAGGCGTTTGTAGCAGCAGAGGGCTGCGGCGAGGCCGAGGAAGGCCAGGTAGTTGCGGGGATGACGCTCGTAGCGGTGGTTGAGTCGGTGGTAGCCGGTCAGCCAGGACATGGTCCGCTCGATCACCCACCGGCGGCGCCCGAGCCGCTCTGAAGACTCGACGCCCTTGCGGGCGATGCGGACGCCGATCCGCTTGCCGCGGAGCCATTTCCGCAGTTCAGGGATGTCGTATGCCTTGTCGGCGTGCAGGCGTTGAGGCTTGAAGTAGCGGCCTCGATGGGGGTCGAGTCTCGTTTGGTGACCGAGCACCATGGGCTTCAGTGCCTGGCTGTCGTGGGTGTTGGCTGCCGTGAGGCCGACAACGAGGGGCAGTCCGTTCGCGTCCGACAGGACGTGCATCTTGGAACCCGGCTTGCCCCGGTCCACGGGACTCGGACCTGTGAGTTCTCCCCTTTTTTAGCCCGCACGTGTGCGGAGTCGAGGACGACGCGGGACAGATCGAGGAGGCCGGCGTCGTCCAGGCGGTGCAGGATCTCCTCGTGCAGCCGGCCCCACACCCCGGCCCTCGACCAGATCAGGAACCGGCGGTGGGCGGTCGACTTCGATATGCCGAAGCACGGCGGCAGAGCCCGCCAGGCGCAGCCGCTGACCAGCACGTAGATGATCGCGGCGAACAGCGTCTCATCAGGCGTGTCCTGCGTTCCACCGCCCTGTGGCCGCACCTTGGAGGGCGGGATCAACGGCTCCGCGATCTCCCACAACCCGTCCGGAACAATCCAACTCCACGTACCCCGCCCCATACCGAAGTCAACGACGCCTCACCACATAGGACACGGTCTTAGCCGGAGCACATGTTCAGGCGAAGGCCGCCTCCATGTACGGCGGATACCGCACCGAGTGATCAAGTACGACGCACCGTTCGACGACGCACCTTAAAGATCAAGTTAGGCTTTCCCGGGGAGCGGATCAGTCCCACCAGAAGTCCCAGTGATGGGCGCCGGCGATCCGCTCGGCGTACGCCGCCAGCGTGTTCGGCCTGTTGCCCTGCCAGATGTTGTCCGGCGTCGACCTCGCCCGCCAGGCCCTCCTCGCCGCACGGGAGGCGGCGAAGAGGAACGGCGCCCGCACCACGAAGCCGAAGTGGCGCACCGACACGGCTCTGCGGCGGGACGGCCGCGAGCCGCTCGGGCTGGGCGCGGCGATCGGCATGATGGTGACCGAGCGCGGCCTGGTCGCCCCGGCCGCCGGCGGCAGCGTCCTCGCCCGGTTCGGCGACATCCTCGCCGCGGCCGCGCCCGAGCTCGCCGGGCACGTGAAGGCCGTGGGCTTCGACGCGGACACCGGGCGCCTGGACGTCGCCCCCGACGCCCCGGCGTACGGCACGAAGCTGCGCTGGAGGGTATGGCCGGCGCAGTCGGAGCACAGGCGGGCGGTGCCGGTGATGCGGTAGGCGCACACCGGGCAGTCGGGGAAGCCTGCCGGATCCGGGAGACCTGCCGTCACAGGCCGGCCAGGGCGAGCTGCTGGCGCTGCTGGCCGGCGGCCTGGACAACGGATCCCGCTCCTGGACGTGGGGGAGGACGCTGTGAAGCGTCCTCCCCACGCCGAATACATCACCTATGGAGCCAAGGCACGTCGGCGGCGGCTACTTCCTCTTCCGTGCTTGCGCGATGCCGAAGATGACGAGGACGAGGATGGCGATACCGAACAAGAGCCACAGGGGGACACCGTCGAGCCCCTTGTAAGCTATGCCCGCCGTATCAGTAGCTGATCGCACGAGAGCTCCTTCGGTCGAGGTTTCCTTGGTTCAGCTTGTGGCGTCTTCGTAGGCCGCCTCGGATGCTTCGCCGACCGCCATTCCGCCGACGGCGCAGGGGATTGCTCCGGCACCCCCGGTCAGGTAGGTGCAGCCGGCGGTGAACGCCTTGTCGGCGGCGAAGCTGAGCGCTGTTCCAGCAGCCGCCTTGTAGTCGCCCGTCACCAGCTGACCGGCGAATTCACCGACCGCGATGGCGTCCCCGGCCTTGCCAACGGTGTCCATCACGCCGTTGAGGCTGAGGGTCCCGTGCGGGTCGATGCGGTTGACGGGGTCGCCCTCGGCGTACAGGTAGGGGTTCTTCTCCTGGCCGGAGGGGTCGGTGCTGGTGAAGCGGCCGATGTTGGGGTCGTAGTAGCGGGCGGCGAAGTGGTAGAGGCCGGTGGCGTCGTGGTAACCGCCGGCGAACTGGTACGGCTGCGGAACCTGTTCCGAGGTCCCGGCACGCTGGACGCCGCGGGGGCTGTAGGAGTACGTGTTGACCTTCGTGCCGGCCTCGTCGGCGAGCGCCACGACCGAACCGAGCGCGTCGGTGAGGTAGTAGTAGGACTTGCCGCCGGTCGTCATGGAGTTCAGGGTGCCCCCGGGCTCACGGTTGAATCCCATGTCGACACCGCCGAGGCTCTTTGCAGACAGGCCGAGCGGCCCGTTGTGGAAGAACGTAGCGCCGAGCTTGATCCGCTCGCTCTGGTCCGTCGAGCCGTACTGGCCGGCGTAGGTCTTGGCCCCCACGGTGACCGACGTCATCTGGGAGTAGTCGGACCACGTCTCGGCCGTGCGGGTGCCTTCGGGGGTGGAGGCGCCGGCGGTCTCGTTGCCGACCTTGTCGTAGGACCAGTTCGTGGCGACGCCGTTCTTCGCGGTGATCTGCTGGGCGTCGTTGATGGTGTAGGTGGTGCCGCGGGGGCAGCCGGGGTCGACGCCCTGGGAGGTGAGGTTGCCAGCCAGGTCGTAGCAGTACTGCCAGGACGAGTTGAGGGTGGTGCCCTTCTCCTCCTTCGCGTAGGAGAACCGGCCCGCACCGTCATAGGTGTAGGTCGTCTTCATCCCCGCGACCACGTCCGTGCGGGTGCGGATCTTGCCACCGTCCTTGAGGGGAGTGGTGGTGCTCGCGTCGTGGTCGTAGCCGTAGGTGTAGGCGAGGTCGACCAGCGTGCCCTTGGGCGACGTCGCCCGGATCTTCTCCGGACGGCTCGACTTGTCGAGCGTGACCTCCTGGACGGTGCCACCGGGGTAGGTCGTCTTCGTACGCATGTCGTTGTTGTTGTACGCGTACGTGGTGACCTTCCCGGTCGGGTCCTTGAGCTGCGTGAGCTTGTTGACCTCGTTCCAGGTGTAGTCGGTCAGGCCGGCCGGGTCCTCGTACGTGTCCACGTTGCCCGCCGGGGTGTAGGTGAGGCGGGTCTGGGAGCCGTTCTGCAGGGTCCGGACGGTCTCACGGGACAGCGGGTCGAAGGCGTAGGTGATGACGCCGGTGCCGTCGGAGCGCTGGGTGAGGTTTCCGTCGCCGTCGTAGGAGTAGGTGACGGTGGCGTAGCCGGAGGTGTCGACCTTGGTGATGCGGTCGCGGTGGTCGTAGGTGTAGAGGGTGGTGACCCCTCGGCCGTCCTTGACGGTGGCGGGCCGTCCCAGGTCGTCGTAGGTATACGTCGTCACCCCGAGCGGCGCCGGGGGAGTGACCTTGATCAGGTTGCCCTTCGCGTCGTACGTGAAGGACGTAAAGACCGACTTGGTCGACGACATCTTCGTCGTGACCTTGCAGCGTTGGCCCTCGAAACCACCGCAGGTCGCGGTGGCGGGGTTGTAGTCGAAGGACTGTGTACCGCCACCTGTGCCGGTCACGGCGACCGACGTGGTGTTGCCGGCCGTGTCGTACGTGTAGTCCGTCTTCTCCCCGTCGACGGTCGTCATCGAGCCGGGCAGATCTGCGCCCGAGAGCGTCTGATAACCGGCCACGGTGGCAGTGGCTCCGGTGGGCAGTTTCGCCGAGGTGAGATTGTTGCGAGTGTCCCAGCCGTAGGTGGTGACATTCCCACCGACGCCACCGACACCCATTGCGTCCGTCGCGGTCTGCACGTTGTTGTTTCCGTCGAAGGTCTTCGAACGCGAGTGGCCGAGCGCGTCGGTCACCTTGGTGACCTTGCCCTCGCCGTCGTGCTCGTACTTGGTGGCGTGCTGCTCGGGGTCGGTGACGGTCGTCGTCCCCGCGTCGGAGGGGTAGACGCCGGTGTAGGCGTAGGTATAGGTGGGGCCGGTGTGTCCGGAGCTGCCTGTCTGGGTCGCCCGCAGCATGGAGGTGACCCGGTTCTGGGCGTCGTAGGTGAAGACCGTCACCCGCCCCTCGGGGGTCGTGACCTTGGTGATCCTCCCGTCGGCGTCGAAGGCGTAGGTCGTGCTCTTACCTTCGGTGTCCGTGGTGCGCGAGAGGTTACCGCCGCCGTCGAGGTCGAAGACGGCGGTGCGGCCGGTGTGGTCCTTGGCCTGCCACTGGTTGGGGTACGTCTTGACCAGGTCGACCCAGCGGCCCGAGCGGGTCTCGGTCAGCTTGAAGCCCTTGTGCTCGCCGGTCTCGTCGTGCTGGTCGACCGTGATCGTGCCCTTGTTGCGGTCGGTGACCTTCGTCAGCGTCCCGTTGGCGTCGTAGGTGTCCTTCACGCCCGACTTGCGGTTGGTCAGTGTGTAGGTGCCGTCTGCGTTCTTCTTCAGGTCCTGCGAGTACCCCTTGGGCGTGGTGAGCGTGCCGTCGGCGTTCTTCGTGAAGCTGACCGAGGCACCCGTCGCGTCGTAGAGGACGACCGAGTTGGTGAAGACGTGGAGGTAGCGCTCGTACTCCTGCCACCAGCGGTCCGACACCTTGCCATAAGGCCCGTGCAGCGAGTTGTACGTACGCGCCAGGCGCAGTTTCTGGCCTACACCGGCGACCTCGAAATCGGTCGCGGCCAGCATCAGGTTGCCGTTGGACAGGTTGATCCGCGCGACGAGGGAGTCGGTGATACGGAAATCCGAGATCTGATGCCAAGGCACCGATCCCTGCCCCTGCGGCACCCATACCAGGGTTCCAGTCTCGCCGGCCGTGCGGTTGGCGGTGACCCCACCCCCGTTCGAGGGGACACTGCCGGTGCGGGCACGTTCCTTCTGTGCCGCCCGCCAGGCGGCCTCCTCCTTCGTCGGCGCCGCCTCGGGCTTGCCGGGCACGGGCTTGGTCGATCCCACCTTGACCGGCGGGATCTCCAGAGGCGCTGCCTTCCTGCCCCACACCGAGCCGGGCCCCGGATCCGCCGCGGGCGAGGCGGCGAGCGCCGGCAGCGACGACGCGCCCAGCACGAGAACCGCGATCGCTGCCGTCAGAGAGTGTCTTGCCGTCATACGGGCACGCCGAGAAGGCGTGCCGGAAGCACGCGAAGTCATGCACTTCCCCCCACGAGAAGAGATGTCACAGCGGCCCCAACGGCCACCGGAGCCGCACACGCTGCCACAGCGGCGCTCCGGCCGGCCGGGACCTGCCCGCCATCCAGTCGCACACACGGTCGAGAACTAGCCAAGTATGCGACCGGCTTTTCCGCCGCAAATCATGTCGCGGGGCAACGATTGTCTTGTCGCAAGGCACTTTTTCTGAGAGGCAAGCTGACCGGAAACGTTCTCAGCGAAAGCAGCCGGGTCGCTTCCCGTTTCCCGATCAGCCAGCCTCGACGTCTCCCCGAAGCGACAGCCACGGCAGCGCTCGAGGGTCGACAGCGGGCGGCTTGAGATGTGGCTGACCAGCTCGTCCGGACGGTCACTAGCCTTCGTGACCAATACCGAGCACGCAATGGGGATGCTGCTCTTCCACGCTGCCGGAAGAGACCTACGCCCTGTTCCGCGAGCACGGCCTGACCGCCCGCGGGTGCGCCGGCTGCGGGGCGCCGGTGACCGACCGGCACCCACACTGGCCGGGTGTGCTGGTCAGCGTGGAAAACGAGTTCGGCCCGGTCTGCGACCGCTCCCGCTTCGGGCACAAGTCCCCGAAGCGGGTCGGCCACGTCCTCGATGCCGCTCATGCTCGCGCGGCCGGGAAGCTGACCGGCAGGGAGCAGAAGGTCCAGTGTCAGAACTGCGACATGCACGTCACTGAGCAGCACCCCGACTGGCCCGGAGTGTGGACCGGAGCCACCGGTTACCACGACCCGGTGTGCGCCGTGGTCGGCTCCGGCGGCAACGATGACGAGTCGTACGACCTGATCGACTGCGTCTACCCGCACATCCCGGTCGGTTCCGACAGCCCGGCCGCCGCCGCGATCACCGTCGCCAAGAACACCGGCTACTTCTTCCAGCCGCGCATCCCGGGGTGGGCCGCTAACTGATCGTTTCAGAAGGAGGTTCGTAGGCGTCGCAAGCAGATGATGTTGCAGGCGAGTTGGAGCAGGCCGAGGTGGAGGTCGGCGCGTATCTCGTAGCGGGTGCGGAGGCGTTTGAACTGGTGGAGCCAGGCGAAGGTCCGCTCGATGACCCAGCGTGTCTTGCCCAGACCTGATCCGTGTGGCACGCCTCGGCGGGCGATCTTGGGTGTGATGCCGCGGGTTCGCAGGATCCGCCGGTACTTGTCGTAGTCGTAGCCGCGATCGGCGAAGAGCCGGCCCGGCCGGTGCCGCGGCCGCCCGCGAAGTCCGCGGATGCGGGGTATCGCTTCCAGCAGGGGCGTCAGTTGGGTCACGTCGTGCCTGTTCCCGCCGGTCAGGGTGACAGCGAGGGGTGTGCCGTGGCGGTCGACGATCAGGTGGTGCTTGCTGCCCGGCCGGGCGCGGTCGACCGGCGAAGGTCCGGTGTGAGCCCCCCTTTCAGGGCCCGGATGTGCGAGCCGTCGATCGCGCAGTCCTTCATGTCGAGCAGACCTGCCTTGCGCAGCTCGGCCAGGAGGACTTCGTGCAGGCGGGGCCAGACACCGGCCTCGGTCCAGTCCCGCAGCCGCCGCCAGGCCGTCACCCCGCTGCAGCCGGTCCGCTCGGCCGGCACGTCCCTCCAGCTCACGTTCTTGCGCAGCACATACACGATGCCCCGCAAGGCCGCACGGTCGTCCGCCGGCAGACGCCCGGGATACCGATGACGCCGCGGCGGCCGGGGCGGCAGCAGAGGAGCGACGCGTTCCCACAGCTCATCAGGCACAAGATCATCCGACACCCGCACCACTCTGCAGCCACCAGACCTGACTGCCAAGCCCCTACACCGAACTCATTTTGAAACGATCAGTAAGCGGGAGGCGAGGCGGCCGGTGTGCCAGCGGTGCGGGCAGAAGTTCACCGACGAGCGCTGGGAGGAGACCACCGCGCACCGGACGGCCTGGAAGGCCGGGGACCTGTCGGTGTGCGGCGACTGCCACGCCGAAGACGTCGCCCGCAAGGAAGCCGCCGCCGAAGCCGCCCGCCTCCAGGCCGCCACGCCACCAGAACCGGAGCCGGAGCACGACCAGAAGCGGGCAAGCTCCGCGGCCTGTTCCGCCGCCGCGGCTGACCCCACACGGCGTCGCTGCCCCTCCCTGTCGGTACAGGGGGGGCGGCGACGACGAGCAGCGGCTCGGGTCAGGCCGGGGCGGCCTGCTTCGTCAGCACGGCGAGCGGGGAGCGCCGGCCCTTCTCCACCGCGCGCAGCTGCTCCCAGTCGACCTCCGGGTGGGCGGGGGCGATCGCGTCGACAGAGGCCGTGGTGTAGAGCGCGACGTCGACGGCCCCGGCCCGGCTGGTGCCGAAGCGGACCTCGATCGACTGCGGGGAGCGGACCCATCCGAGCCGGACCATGTGGTCGAAGTCGGCACGGCGGACCCGGAGGCGGGCGGCGGCCTGCTCGGGTCCGAGCGGGGTGTCGGCGGCGACCAGGTCCGTCTCGCGCCGGGACCTCTATTTGGCGGCTTGGGTCGGAGAGGGAAGCCCGGGGCCAGATCCCCGCGAGCTCGCGGAAACTGAACGTTCCTCAGCGGGGACCAAAGAGCCCGGGGCCGCCATTCTCGGGGGTTGACCAGTGAGCTGTTTCAGTGTTGCCGTTCCAGGGTGAGGACGACCGCGGCGATTGACGTCATCCGATTCGGGCTGCACCGGGATCTGTGGAAGATGCGCAAAAACTTCAGTCGTGCCACGCCGCGTTAGACCGGTCCGTGCCGCGGACAGCGCACGGTTGACGGTTTGCCGGGTCGGGGTGAGCTCGCGGCCCGGTGGGCGTCTGAGGGGTGTCGTCACCCATGAGCTTGCTCCGATGTAGGCCCGGTCGGCGATAATCGGGACGCCCTGGCGTTCACAGAGACGAATGATCCGGTGGGTGCGGGCCGCTGTCAGGTCGTGGGTGCGGCCGGGCAGCGCGGGTGAGATCCACAGCAATCGCCCGGCTGGGTCGGTCACGACCTGCGCATTCACTTCGAGTTCGGATGGTTGAAAACCGCCCGGTCACAGCAGCGTACGAGTCGCGTCAGAGTTATACCGACGGGATAATCGCAGTGTCAGGACGACGTATCGGTTACACCGCTCAGGCAAGGGAGGGTACGACATGAAGATTTTTCCAGCTACCAAACTGCGCACTACCATGACGGTCGCGGTAGCCAGCGGGCTTTTCGTGGCAGGCCTCACCGTCCCGGGCGCTGGCGCGAAAGAGATGACCGCGCAGGCACAGAGTAATAAGGCTCCGTATACGCCGTGCTATGTGGACGGTCATACCTTCAACAAAGGCACCCCCGTAGGAAGCGGTCCATTGAAGTGGAAGCACTCCGGGACCCCCTATGCCGGCGCGCGATACGACCGCTGCACGAACACGGTCACCCTCTACTACGGTGGCTACAAGGCGCCCGCGTGGTACAAAGTCAAGTGGACGCTCTCGCCTGCGGGCGAAACCCACACATACAACGACCGTGCGGCTGGCTCACGTAAGAAGACGCTGCCTGCCGCGCACGCCAAGGGGCAATACACCAGCTACACGGTTCAGGTGCGAGCGTGCAGCGGGACTCTTTGTACTGCCTGGTCCCCCATTGTCTACCTGTCGTACTACCCCTGACAGGTCGGCGACGGAACAGGTCGTGGGACCGGCCGGGCAGGGCCGGTGACTGCAGGGCTCCACACCGCCGAGGATCTCGCCGTATGCCGTACGAGTGCCTCGTCAAGGCCGCTCTCGCGTGGACCGGCGAGGACACCCTCACCGCCCGCGACTTGGAGCAGATCGCCCTCCAGCTCACCGGCCACGCCCGCGCCGTCGCCTGCGACGTCCGCCGCCACGCCGACCAGCTGCCCAAGGACAGCGGACCCAAGGCGCTCGCCGACGTCGTCCTGCGCGAGGCGGAAGGCCGGCTGTCCGCGACCTGGAGGGCACCGTGCGCTGCGTTCAGAACCGCGCCCGCCTCGTTCACGCTCTCTACGAACGGCTGGACCGCCTGGAGGCCGCGCTCGCCCCGGAGAGGGTTGTACCGAGCGGGGGCTGAACCGTGGGCTGGACGGTTGCTTCCAGCTACTTCGTCAGCGTGTCGAGTGCCTTCCTCGCCTCACCCAACAAGTCGCTGACCTGGCGCAGAGCATCTTCCTGGGCGTCGGCGGGCTTGCTGACCGTTCCAGCGGAGGAGGCCTGGCCCGGCTCCCGCCTCGGATACCGTGTTGCTCTACGGGGTGCCATAACGGATGTGACGCCCCCGACCGGAGGTAGTCAGCGTATGAGTTCAAAGCGCAGCAAGAATCCAGTCCTGCCCGTACTCAACGACGCATTCCGACTCGCGTCGGTCAAGGACGCCGAAGAGTCCACCCGTGACTTGGCAGCGCGGCTGGCCACCACCGAGCTGCGCCGCGTTTCACACCCGGGCCGGGTCACCTGGGAGCCCATCGATCAGGCCGAGCCCGTACCGGTCCCGCCGACTGTGGTCGACGGTGACGGGGACCTGTGGCTGCGGGACCGGGGCACTGGCACCTGGACCATGCCCGAGTTCAACCCGAAGGAGTTCCCGGCCCGCTGTGGCGAGGTTCTGACGTGGAGCCAGCTTGCCCGCGAGTTCGGCCCGCTTACCGCACTGGCCGACGACCGCCGCATCGGCGGCGGCCAGCGTCGCTGACCGCGCAGCCTTCTGGGATGACCGCGCCCCTGAAGCGCCCGTTACGGGTAGCGGGGAGCTCCAGCTCACCGCCCGGCTCGACGATGGCGGGGAGCAGGTGAGCGTGGTGGTGGTGTGCGACGGCCTCGAGCAGCGTGGTGCGGGCCTGGCGCCACCCGATGTCCTCGGTGCGGCCGGCGTCAGTGGACCAGCCGGGTAGCGGTCGGCGTTCAGTTGCCGTGGTGAGCGCGCGGCCCAGCTCGCCGATCGTCTGCTGCCAGTCGGCCAACTGCCCGAGCAGGCCGCGCCCCAGCTCGTCGACGGCGGCCGCCGGGCCGGGGCCGAAGGCCCGCGCTTCGGCGGCGGCCTCGGCGAGGACGTCTTCGTCCAGGTCCTTGAGGGCCTCACGCCACGGAGCGGCCGCAGCGTCGAAAGCGTCCAGGGCGACATGTTCAGTGCAACACCGCCGCGCATCGCGTTCTGACCTGCGGTGATGCCGCAAATCGAGGTTCGTGGAATCGGTGTTGCACCTCGCGTTGCAGGCCCGCGCCATGACCGGGCGGAGCCGCCGGCGCTGACAGCACGAGGCCCCGGGCGAAGACGCCCGGGGCCTCTCGGTGCACTTCGCTGACCGTCCTGTTCAACGACCAGCCGCAGCCGGTGTCACGCCCAGTCCACGCCCAGCGCTGCGAGTGCGGCGAGCTGGGCAGCGGTGAGCCTGTCGCGTCTCGCACGTGTGTTCGAAATCCATACGCCCAGCTTCACGACCACCGGCTCCGCCTCACCGTCGACGGTGATCTGTTCGCTGTGTCCCCTTGGCACGGGCCGGTCCGCGCCTTCCCGCTCGACCCACTGCGTGAGGGCCGCCAGGCCCCGCTGGAACGCCTGCTGCGCCTTGCTCGGGCCTTTCGCGCGCGTGGCCGCAGGGGTGGGAGACGGCGCCGGAGCGGGTTGCACGCCCAGCTTGGTCAGCCGTTCCTGTCTGTTCGGGGAGGAGCTGGGCCCAGGTGCCCGGGTTCTTCTGCCGCTCCAGCCACCGTCCGATGTCATCGCCGTCGAACGTGACGCCGGGTGCGATTTCGGGCAGGTGGCCGTCGGCGTCGACGAGGTCCGCAAGGACGCGGTAGTGGCGCTGCCAGTCCAGCGGCCACGGGCAGTTCCAGTCCTCATCGATCGTGGTCAGCTGCTGCGCGCGCACGGCGGCCCGCTCCGCGTCCTTGCCCAGGGCGCCCTTGCGCCGGAGGTTGGCCATGTGCTGCCCGGTGGGCACCATCGCCTCTCCCTCGCCCCACACCGCGTCCTGACGCGGCGCGAGGTGCCCCATGGCCCGCCGGTAGGCCCGGAGCGCGGCGAGCTTGTTCTCCCACGCCTCCTCACCGGGCTCCCACACCATCCCGGCCTCCGGCGCGTCCAGCAGGGTCTTGCGCCGCTCCTCCAGCTCACCCGCCCGCAGCGCCTTCCGCTGCTGATGCACCCACCGGCCAAGCGGGAAATCCTTGGTGACACCGACCTCGACCTCGACGTCATACGGAACGGCGTACAGGCCGGTGATCTCGTTCTCCTTCCGCCAGCGCAGCAGCGCCTGGTAGCCCTCCAGCCACACCAGCGACTCCGGCCGGTAGACCCGGGTGCGCAGGAACGCGGCGATGGTCGCGGCGTCACGCGGGCTGGAGAAGTGCAGCAGCGCCGCTTCGGCGGCGGCCTGCGTGTCGTCGTGCTCCTGGTCCTCGCCGTCGCCCGTACCGCCGGCCCCGACGATCCGCCCCTCCTCGTCACGCCGGACGTGCACCTTGCGCTGGCCGCTGGTGAGCGCGCGGGAGGCGAGCTGCTCGACGAGGCGCTCACCGTGGCTGCGCAGGCCCTGGAGCACGGCCACGAGCGGCTTGAAGCTGGCGGAGGCGACCATGCCGGTGACGCGAACCATGGTCCCCTCCTTCGCGCGCGACGCGCGGTGCTGCGCCGCTGGGGGTGATCCGTGGCCGTGGGCCGGGACGGTCGCCAGCCCCGTTGTGGGCGGCCGATCCGCCCGGGTCTACGGGTGGGCGGGGACGGCCCTTACGTCGCTCACGCCGGGCTCGCGGGGATGGCCGTCTACAGCGACGCCGCCCGCGCCCTAATCCAGGCCGCGACCGGCGCCCTGGAGTGAACTTCCGCAATCACCCGCAATCTCGTTGAGAGCCGCGCGGCGGCCTCCGTGGCGTCGAACGGCACCGGCGCAACCCAGCAACAGAAGGCTGTGCCCCATGAGCGCACCCACACCCCCCGGACCCGCACCCGAAGGACGCGGCCTCCAGCCCCCCGCCTTCGGCCGACCCTCCCCGGCCCTGCTGGCACGCGCCGACCGCCGCTACGCCCGCTTCCTCGGCCAGCACGTCCTGGACCAGGACGACGGAGTTGGCGGCGGCGAGGACCCCCACTGGTGAGCGCCGGACACCCGCACACGACGCTCTCGGCAGCGAGGCCAGCCATGTACACCAGCACCCACACGGTCCTGTATGACCCCGACGGCCTGATCGAGCCGGGCTTCCGGTCGATCGCGAACCGTACGAGTGCCTCGTCAAGGCCGTCCTCGTGTGGACCGACCAGGACACCCTCACCGCCAGCGACTTGGAGCAGCTCGCCCTCCAGCTCACCGGCCACGCCCGCGCGCTTGCCGCTGACGACCAGCGCCACGCTGCCACCCTGCCGAAGAACGACGGCCGCGGCGCCCTCGCCGACGGCATTCTCCGCGAAGCTGCCGATTGCCTCTCCCAGCCGATCGAGGAGATCGAGCAGCGCGGGCAGACTCTGCTGCTCGCCCTCGCAGACACACCGCGGCCCGGCCGCCAACGGGGATTGCGGGCCGGGCCGAGTGGGACGTGGGGTCAGAAGGGCATGTGGCCCCGCATGCGGCGGCCGGCCGTGCCACTCTTGCCGACCGCCTTCGAGCTGCTGCTGAACGGCTTGCTGAAGAGGCGGCCCAGCGGGCCGGGGGCCTTGCCGCCCGCGCGGGAACCCAGGCCGAGGGTCTTCTGAGTACCGCGCTCAGGGTGCTTGGAGAGGCGGGGCAGGAAGAACGCCAGAACGGCGAGTATGACGCAGACGGCAATGATCCCGGCGATCATCATGGTTGGACCCCACTTCCTCGGTGGTGCGCTGACGCTCCGTCGTGTGCGACCGCGTGTACCCGTCGAACCCTCGGTCACGCCCCGGCTCCGGCCGTCGTACGGCCGCTGGCCGAGGTCGCCGTACGGCCGAGGTCGCCTCAGGCCCCCGGGCCACTCCGCCGTACGGCCGCCGCGCCGGTACCAGACCATCCACCGGGGGATCACGGCGGAAGGACTACAGCCAGGCGGTGCCCGTCGTCGTCACTACCCTGGAGCAGCTCCAGGAGCATGGCGTCGGCGCGGCGGTGTGGCGGCTCGTTGCCCTTCCCCGGCCGTGCCGCCGTCACCGCGCCGCCGTCCGCCGGTCCGTCCGCCGGTCCGTCCGCCGGTCCGTCCGCCGGGCCGCTGAGCCGTTGAGCTCCGGTCCCGCGCCGGCCGTGCCCCGAGCCGTTCCGGCGCCTGCGCGCCGTGCTGTCGCCGTCCGTCCGCCGTCCGTCCGCCGTCCGTCCGCCGTCCGTCCGCCGGCCGCGCGCCGTCCTGGTTTCGCCGCGTGGCTGCTGCGCTCCGGCCCGTACCTCCTGCCCGCTCGTCGCGCGCCGTCCTGTCGCTGCCGCCCGCTGCTGGTTCGCTGCCTTGCCGTGTTGACTGCGCGCCGTCCGCCGCGCGCCGTCGTCCTGCCGCCGCGGTCGGCCCGGCGTGGCTTCGCTGTCGGGCGCCGCGTGTCCGCTGTGCCGCCGCCAGCCCGCCGTGTCCAACGGCTTGTCGCTGTCCTGCCGCCGGGCCGCGCCCGTAGCCACCGTGGTATCTGCCTCGCGGCTCGTCCGCCCCTGCGCTGGCCGGGCACACCGCTGGACCGTGTCCGTCCTGCCGCCGCCGTCCGCCGCCGCGGTCCGGCCGCGGTCCGGCCGCGGTCCGGCTTCCGGCCGGCCTCCTGCCTCGGAGGCCTCGCTGCTGCGTTTGCCCGCCGGGCCGCCGGGCCGCCGGGCCGCTGGGCCGCTGGGCCGCTGGGCCGTTGTCGGGTCGCTGTGCCGCTCCCCGACGTCGGGCCACCCCGCCGCCGCGCGCCGTGCGCCGCCCGCGGCTGCTCCTCGTCGTCGTACCGCATGTCGCCCTGTCCCGTGTCGGGCAGGTGCCGGCCACTGTGCCGTGGCCGAGCCGCCGTCCGCGCCCCGGCCGCTGCCGTCCGCCGTGCCGCCGCCGCTCCCCAGTCTCGGCTGCCGCTGTGTCGCCGCTGTGCTTCCGGGCGTGCTGCACCAGGGTGCTGATGCCCCATCCTCGGCGTTCCGCCGCCTCTTGGCCGCTGCCTTCCCGGCGCCGACCTGGCGTGGCCCGGCCGACCTGGCCGCGCCCGCCGCAACCATCAGATGACCGTGGCGACGACGACCCTGCACCAACTCACCCATGACGGGGCCGACCGGCCGGTGTGGCGGGTCGTCGGCCACGGTGAGGAGCGGCGGACGCTGTCGCTGCCCAAGCCGCGGTGAGCACAGCGGGCCCGGCCTCCACCCAGGCCGGGCCCGCCGGTTCTGCCCGGTTGTCGGTGGCGGCTGGAAAGCTGATCGGATGAACGGAGACGAGCAGCTGCGAAATGGCCGCGTCTACGGCGCGGAGCACGACGCCCCCAACCCCGGCCCGCTTCCGCACCGGACCCGCCGAACTGGTCGGCGGGCCACTGGACGGCCTGCTGCTGGACATCCGCGGCTGGCGGACCGAGGAAGTTGACGATGGCGTCGCTCTCACCCCCTTATCGGTGCCTGCTCGGTGCCGGGCCTCGTTTTTGCCACCGGCACCTACCGCGACGGTCGGCAGCCGACCCCGTACCGGCAAAGCCGTTGATCACCTCTTCGGCCGGACCGTAGGTTCCGTCGCATGACGAATCTCCGGATCGGTGTGATGTACGACCGCGACTGGGTGCCCGAGGAGTTGCCCGCCTTCGCGCGGCGGGCCGAGGCGCTCGGCGCGGACGACCTGTGGGTGGTGGAGGACCTGCGCTGGAACGGCGGGGTGTCGGCGGCGGCCGTGGCGCTGGGCGCGACCGAGCGGCTGCGGGTGGGCATCGGGATTGCCCCGGCGCCGTTGCGCAGCCCGGCCCTGCTGGCGATGGAACTGGCCACGCTGGCACGGGTGTTCCCCGGCCGCCTGGTGGCCGGGATCGGTCATGGCGTACGGGAGTGGATGGAGCAGGTCGGGGTGGCGCCGCGCTCTCCGCTGGCCCTGCTGGAGGAGACGATCACCGCGGTGCGGGCGCTGCTGCACGGGGAGCGGGTCACGGTGGACGGGCGGGAGGTGCGGATCAACGGCATCGAGCTGGTGCATCCGCCCGCCGAGCCGCCGCCGCTGGTGGCGGGGGTGGTACGGCCGCGCTCGCTGGAGCTGTCCGGGCGGGTCGCGGACGGCACGCTGATCGCCGAGGGCCACGGACCGCGGGACCTGGAGCACATCCGGGCGCTGCTGGCCAAGGGCGGCGCGGGTGACGACCACACGCTGAACGTGTTCGCGTTCGCCTGCGTCGGCGACGACCCCGAGGAGGTCGCGCGGACCCTGCACCCGCACACCGAGGGGCACGGCGCCTGGCTGGGCCGCCCGCAGGAGGAGGTCTTCACCGTCTCCGGCGACGCCGCCGGGGCCGCGGCACGGATCGACGCGCTGCGGGAGTCGGGCGCCGACACCGTCGTCCTCCGGTTCGTCGGCGCCGAGCCGCTGCGGCAGCTGGAAGCGGTCCTGGAGGCCGCCCGGCGCTGACCCGCCCTGCGTCGACACGCAGGTCAGCGGGCTCTCCTCGCTCCGGACCGGCTTCGCCGTGGACGACACGGCCCCAGGCCATCTGGGACGACCCGCAGCGGGTGGAGTGGCGAGGCGGTCAGGCCCACGTGTTACACGCAGCCTGACGGAGGCGGCGGGCGCCGGCGCAGCATGTGCACTCGGCGCCCGCCGCCGGTCAGCCGATCAGCTTGTGCAGCACAGGAACGCTGCCTCCAGCGGCCACCAGGCCCGCAGCGACGGCCGCGGGCACGGACTTGTCGTGGAGGAACATGAGGCCGCCCATGACGAGGCCGATGATGACGGCCGCCAGGAACACCACGGCGGCGTGCACCGACAGCAGCGGGGTCTCCGAAGGCGTCCCTGCGCCGGCCGGGCCGGGCGGTTCGGGGCGGGCGGGTATGGGGGAGCGCGGGTGCGGGTCCCGAGACATCGGGAGTCTCCTACGAGGCGGAGGAACAGAGACGGCGGACACCTGTGGTGGTGTCGTCCGCGTGGGGGTGGCGCGCGCCTCGCGGTCGGCGGTCCTGCGGCGGCTCTCTGGAGAGCGTCCCTGTGGGGTCTCGGCCCGGCCCAGGGTGGGCGTGTTCAGCGTAACGGCGATCGGCGCGGGTGTTGCCCCGGGTGTCTGGCGGGTGTTCATCGGTACTGCCCCCGGAATGAGTTCGGCTGAGCGAGCGGCACAGTGACAGGACTCAGGTGCTTGCGTCTCGTCCTGGCGGGCACGGCTCCCTTCACCCCGTAGGGCCGGAAGCCGGGACCCTGACAGCAGCGGCGGCGAGAAAGGATCCCGGGCACGACGAAGGCCCGGACACCCGGTCCGGGCCTTGCGCTGTCGAAGTCCTCTAGCGCGCCGAACGCCAGTAAGGGAGTGGGAGACCTACCGTCTACTCCTGCTCTCCCCGGGAGCGGTTGGCGACCCAGTCCGGATCGCGTACGGTGCCAGCGCCCGCGTCTCGGTGGCCGGGGCACACACGATGCGCCAGCTGATGCGCGGCGGGGTGACGACGTGGACCAGGACGACGACGGCCTGCCGCACGGTGCCGCCCCGGACCCACGCTCCGGTGAAGCGGACCTGAGCGGCCGCCCAGTCACCCGCATGCTGCCACGGGCGCAGCCGCCCGAGCAGATAGCCGGCCGCGAGTACGGCGGCAGCGGTGACGACGACGCCCATCACGCCCATCACGTCCATCGCATGCCGATGGCGGACAGTAGCTCGATCCGCTCCGGTGTCAGTGTCGCGGCCCGCGAGCGTTGGTTGCTGATCCATGCACCAAGCCGCAGCTCCCGTTCCTCCTGCTCCTCGCCGCTACTCCCGTCGCCGCCGACGGCGATCGTCTCGACGTGTTTCCTCGGCACCCGCAAATGCCCCTCACGCTGGTAGTACTGCCGGGCGGCCTCGTAGTTCATCGCCCACTTGTCGGCCTGCGTGCGGCGCGGGAGCGGTTTCTCGTCCTCGCCGGCGGGTGTGATTCCAAGGACCTGCTCGCACATCCACTGCTGCACCGTCGTGAGCTTCTCCCAACCCAGCCGCTGCGCCCGCCCCCACCGTCCGAGGTCCTCGCCCTGGCACACGACCTCGCCCGTCTCAGTGGGCAGCGCCCCACCCGCGTCCAGGTGCACCCGCACCAGGTGAAAGGCACGCTGCCACGTCACCGGCCAGGCCGGGCACCAGGATGGGTCGATCTCTTCCAGCTGCTCGCGCCGCTCGTCTGTCAGGGCCCCGGCCGACGACTCGACCGGCAACCCCTCGACACGCCGCCGCTCGATCTCGGCAGCCTTCCGGGCGGCGGCCCGCGCGTTCTTCAAAAAGATGCCCACCCGGTAGCCCTGGAAGGTGGCGTCCAGCGGGGCCAGGAGGTGCCCGTTCGTCTCGGCCCACCCGCGCGCGGCGGCCAGGCCCTCCTCCCACGCGACATCGAAGTGCGACCACACCATGCCGAGCTTCTCCAACTGCTCGACACGGCCCTCGTCCATCTCGCCGCGGGCGTAGAAGCGGCGGGCGTCGGCGATCCACTGCCCCAGCGGGAACCCGGCAAGCGAGCCCGGCCACCCCTCGCCTTCCGCCTCCTGGTCGTCTACGGAGGGCACGCGGTACGTGAACGGCACCCGCAGGTCGCCATGCAGCCGGTGATAGATGACGGCGGCCTCCACCCCGCGCCGCCAATGCTCGTGCTCCGGGTCGAGGACGCGCAGGTTGATGAACGCCGCCAGCTGCGCCGGGTCGCGGGGCGTGGAGAACTTCAGCAGCGCCCGTGCCGGCATCGACAGTCCACGGTCGCTTCGGTCGCTCCCGGCTTCCTCACCGTCTGCCCCGCTGCGGCTCTGCACCCCCCGCACCCGGCTCTGCGCCTGCTGCTCGGCGAGCTGCTCCACCACCCGAGCATCGTGAGCCCGCAGCGCCTCCAACAGCTTGGCCAGCCCGCCGAACGCCCGCGAGGTCAGCATGTTGTCCGCCGTCTCGCCCGGCCCGAGCAGGGCAGGCACCACGAGCGAGGCGACCTTCCCCTCACCCGGCTGCATCCGCAGCGCCCGACCGACAGCCTGGACCAGGTCCGGCATCGAGCCGCGTACGTCCGCCCAGTACACGGAGTCGCAGTTCTTGGTGTCGACGCCCTCGCCCAGGACCTTCACCGAGCACAGGAAGCACTTCTCCACCACGGTGCCGTCCGTGGCGACCCCGGCCGCGAACTCGCCCAGCAGACGCCGCCGGTGGAGCGGCTTGTGATCACCGCACAGCCAGTCCGCCCAGATCGTGCGCGGATACAGCTCCGGGTCGCTGGCGTGCAGCTGCGCGGCGACGTCCGGGAGGCCGGCCGCGAACGCCTCGGCCTCCTTCACCACGTGGTGGAAGACCAGCGTGCGCCTAAAGCCCTCCTCCGCCGAAGCCTTCACCAGGGCGGTCTGCAGCGCGGCGAGCCGCGCCCCGCGGACCTCCGCGGAGCGGCCCTCGGCGCCCAGGAGCTGCGCGGCCTGCAGCTGGGTGTCGGTGACGTCCACGCATACGACCTGGTAGGGGGCACAGATCCCCCGGTCGATCGCTTCCGAGAGCGTCAGCGTGTACGCCCTGCTGCCGAACGGCCCGTCGGGGTCGTCGTCCATGCTCGCGACCAGCTCGCCGGGTGCGCCGGCCTCGTCCTCGTCCCCGAGCTGCCACAGCCGCGGCGTGGCCGTCATGTAGAGGCGCCGCAGAGCGGGGATGCGGGTGTTGTCGTGGACGACCGCCCACGGCTTCCCGATCCGGCCCGACACCCGGTGGGCCTCGTCCACGACGATCAGGTCCCAAGCGGCCAAACCCGCAGCGTGCGCCCGCTCCAGCGTGCCCAGACCGAGGCTGGCGTACGTGGCATACACGGTCACCTTCTCCAGGCCCCGCGTCCACTCCACCAGCTCGTTCACGTCCGTGGTGTTGGGGAAGGACACCTCCTCACCTCGCAGCGAGGACACCCCGAGCATCGGCCCCCTGCGGCCCCCCTCCCGCCACGCGGCCTCGGTCTGCGCCAGCAGGTCCAGCGAGGGAACGAGCACCAGCACACGGCCCGCATGGAGCTCCTCCGCGCTGCGGACCGCCACCCGGGTCTTCCCGGACCCGGTCGCCATGATGACCTGCGTTCGGAGCCCCCGCTCGGGCACCAGCGATTTTGCAGGCAATTCGAGGGCACTAAGCACCGCGTCAACAGCTTCTCGCTGGGCTGCCTCGCGCTGATCAGCTCGGCTCGTGGTCGACATATCCGTCTGCCTTCTCCTGGGTGCCGTCCGGTCGATTCGAGCGGCGAGAAGCGGGGAAACACCCGCGTAGATGAGCTGCAGGGCTACGGTTGGTCCATCGCGGTCGGCTGGCCGCTTCTGTCTCACCAGAGCGCTGACAATGCTGTGGGATGGAGCTCAACAACCCCTCCGAAGCGAACCGGGTTGGTGTGATCCGAATCCAGAGTCTATCCCGCTCCTCAAAATGAAGCACACCGAATCCTAGACTCTCTCCTGACGTAGCCGAAAGCCGTTAAGCGGCCCCGTAAGCCAACCTGAAGAAGTGACACCCACTCAACTCCTCCCGGCTCTTCCCAATCGCGGCCACGCCACCTCGGGCGGCATCCGCATGTCTGGCTGGCGTGGGGGTACAGGGCAAGCCATCTGTTGGAGGGGGAGTGCGGTGCGAATTGCGGTCATGGTGCTGTTCATAGCTTTCGGGGTGCTTTTCGCTACAGCGGGCCCCCGGTTGCGTAGTCGCCGTGAGGGCAGCGGACAGGGCTGGGGTGAAACGGCAGGGAGGACTGGAGTGGAGAACGTGAGCAGGCAGGGGTTCGTTCTGATCGGCTGCGCCTTCGCGGCAGGGGGGATCGCATACGGACTCGGCCTCTTCTGACCCTCACCCAGCCAGCAGCCCGCGAAGCGGGCTAGGCCTGGGAGCACAACGGACAGGTCATCAAGCGGGGGAGCGCAGCGAACCCCGCGCAGGGCTGAAGCGCAGCGGAAGCCCCAGGGGGCGAAGTCCCCCACCAGCTCCGGGAGCGAAGCAAACGGAGCGTCTCCATGCCTGCGAAGCAGGCATGGAGAACGGCTCGCCCAGCTGGGAGTTCTCGTGTGTTCTTGTCCGGTGTGGTTCTCATTTCGGTGTCCAGGTGGGCGGATACGGTTGAGTGGGCTGATCGGATTTGTCTTGCGGGTTGTGCGGGGTGGTGGGGGAGGGTGTTGGAGCTGGACAGTGAGGTGAGGGGAGTTGGTCGATGGTTGAGAACCGGTTGGCCAGCAAGCTGAAAGCCCCAGACGTTCAGGGACCTGGCGGCCATTCAGGCCGCCCCCGAATGGCCGACTCCGTATGCACCCGCAACCGACCTGACCACCCGCCCCCACCCCCCTCTTCCACTTGCCACCCCCCGGTGAGTAGCGCGGATCGGGGTACACGGGCCGGCATGGCACCGAAGACTGAACACCCGATGCCCCCGCGGGCCGTGCGGCAGCTGCGCCGCGTCCGTACCTTCTACATGGCAGGCGCCCTGCTGTGGGCGGCCGCCGCGGCTTGGACGGGACGGGTCCATCCCGGGAGTCGGCAGATGTGGATCTCCCTGCTCCTCCTGGCGGTCTTCACCGGCCTGCTCGGCGCCGCGTCCCTGTGGTTGCAGCGCCTCCAGGCTGCCGCAGGACGCAAGCCGGCACATCACGCCGCCCGACGAGCCATCGCCCCACGCCACGCAAACGCCTGAGCCTGACATGCGCAAACCTGGATTTCGTGGCGCGTACGGGTGACCGCATGTGCCCTTGGCAGCCGGGCAGTCAAACGGGAGTAGAGGTGAAGGTGTCACCGGCTCACCTCCCAGGCAGGTCAGACATGGCCAGACGAGTTCATTGCAGACAATGAGGGAAGCAGGACGACATTCAAGCTCCGTCCCATGCGAGGAGTCGCCATGACCACCTTTGTCATCACTGTTCCCGGCACCTTCATCTCGGGCATCACCGACTCTGCGCGCTCGGCTCTCGAGCGAAAGCTGTCCTCGCAGCACACGGACGTCAGTGAGAGTGAAGGTCTGAACCTCCTCACACTGCACGAGGACGGCACCTTCTCCGTCCGCCTCGAGGTCGACGCCCCAGACCGGTACGAGGCCGAGCTAGACGCCACAAGGCTCGTCTCAGCCGCGCTGAAGGAGGCAGGGATCGCGGAAGCCGACGCCCCGCTCGGCCCGCCGGCCGTCACCGGTATCGACAGCGACCTCTGACCACGCCGATGCCCAACCCCCTGACTCCGTAGCCAGCCTGGCCCGCGCCAGCGGGCCGCAGGCTTGAAGGCGAAGCCGGAAAGCCTGGGGGCGGGGGAGCGCAGCGGACCCGCCACAGTCGGTCTGCAGCGAAGCGGAAGACCGGCTGCGGGACGAAGTTCCGCAGCTCCGAGAGCGCAGCGAACGGAGCGTCAACCCGCCCGCGAAGCGGGCGGGTTGGGTGGGCCGCGGAGCGGCCCACCAGCGCTCCCGCGGAGCGGAGCGCAACCCCGCGCGCAGCGCGGGGGTTCGCTTGCACAGCGCGCAGCGCTGTGGGAC